>CAZJCH010000255.1:0-4458 GCA_964544005.1 uncultured Papillibacter sp. | reverse complement strand
CTGCGCAAGTCTTGGGATCAGCCGGTCAACAGTCCGTCAGGCAATTGGCTCATTGGAAGACGAGGGGCTTGTCGTCCGGAAGCAGGGTCGGGGGACATTTGTAGCTGAACCTAAAATGCGGCGGCGCAACGAAAATGTCTATTCCTTTACGAGCGAAATCACCGCTATGGGTCTGACACCGTCCTCCACGCTGATTGAATTTGATATCATCACGCCGCCTCAGGACATCATGCGGATGTTTTCGATAACCAACAACGACAAACTGTTCTACCGCTTTACGCGAATCAGGCGTGTGGACGGAGAGCCGCTGATGCTTGAAACATCGTTTTATCCCCAGTACATTTATCCGAATTTGACGCGCGAGCTCGCCGAGACACATTCGATCTACTCACTTTTATACGAAATCGGTATCGTACCGGCTTCTGCGGTCGATACTTATGAAGCCGTAAAGCTGACGCATGAGGAGGCTGCCCTCTTAGACTGCAAAAGCGGCAACGCCGGTTTTTTTCATCAGCGCCAGACAATGTCCGAAAACGGAGAAATTTTTGAGTTGACACAGTCTCTCATCCGCGGTGACAGAACGAAACTGGAGGTCATCCTCCAAAAGAACGGTGTTTCTTTCTCGCGTACCGTCAACAAATGAACCTAAACCCTAAAAACACACTCTGCGTTATCATTTAATAGCCAGAATCCTGACAGCCTTATCAGTCATCAAAATGCCCTCAAGATGATCGATTTCGTGCGCAAACGCTGCCGCCAAACGGTGGAGCGCTTTCATCTCGATTGTCTCGCCGCTTGAATCGAGCGCTCTGATCACAATATGCTCGGGCCGCTTTACCATCCCATAAATTCCCGGGAGACTCAGGCAGCCCTCAAGCGATAGCTGTTCCCCCGCAGCTTTAATGATCGTTGGGTTGACGAGCTGTATGTACTCCGTCTCGTCCTTCACAACAATGAGTCTCAGCAAGACGCCAATTTGCGGAGCCGCCAGACCGTTCCCGCCGGCTTGGCGCAGTGTTTCAGTCATATCATCAAGAATTGTCAGTGCTTTAATATCCACCCTGCCGACATTTCTGGCCTTTTTTCTTAATATTTCGTCTGCCGGGTTTTTAATGATCTCACAGATTGCCATATTCAATCCTTTCAATGATTTGTCTCATTATATGTGCCTGCGCCGCTCCTGTATATTCACATCATATAATTTTACATATCTATAAATAATTGTAACATTCGGGCATGAAGTCCACTACATATTATTGGGGATTAATATGTTTTCAAAGATAACGAGCCTCAGCGTTTTATATATCGGTAAAACGAGACCGGATAGTGATATCATTCGGCAAAGGTTGTCGGATGGTTTCCATTGTCCGGTTTTTTTAGATTCTACGTCCTCATTTTCAGACTATATTCATTTGAAGGCAAAAAAAAAATACGATGTCATCCTTACGGATTTTTCGCTTTCGTATTATTGTACACCGGTTTTTATCAGGAGCGCCGTCACATCCGGCATACCTGTCATATACCTGTATGATACGCCTGAAATTCCTAACGCACAGGCTCTTCTCGATGCAGGCGCTTCCGGCTGCATATCAAGTGGCGATCCGAACCGGCTTATAACAGTAGTTTATGAAGTCCTCAGCAATCCCAGAATGATTTCTGATAACCATTATATGACTCAATCAGGTGAAAATGAGCTTTTCACTCAGGAGATACTCGATAACTTCGTTGATGCTTTTTATGTTGTGGATCATGAATGGCGCATCAAATATCTCAACCGTAAAGCTGAAACATGCTGGGACTGCCCTCGGGAAGATTTACTTGGCAAATATTTCTGGGACTTTTTCTCGCATTTTAACGAGTCACCTGAAAAGGAGAGGCATCATATCGCCATGAATGAGCGAATCCCTATGCAGTGGGAAACATGGTCTCCCGACGGCCAATCCTGGTCTAATATCAGTGTTTATCCGATACAGGATGGTGGGTTGGCCGTTTTCTTCCGGGATATCACCGAAAAAAAACGGGCGGATGAGGTGCTGCGCATGAGCAGAGACAGGCAGGTGATCATGCTCAGGCTCAGCGATTCGCTGCGGCTCCTGGATAATCCGGGCGACATACAGGAGGCCGCGTCGCACATAATCGGAGAATACCTGGGCGTGGAAAAGGCCTTTTACTGTGATGTCGTCACCGTTGACGGCGTTGAGTATTTTTTACTTGAAAAGCTATATTCATTAAGAGACAACACTGTTTTTCCCGGCCTCCACCCGATAGACAGTCCCGGCGTGCTTGCCAGCGAGAACTACGAGGGGCGCAATATCGTCGTTTGCGACATGGAGACCGATCCGAGGATTGGTGACGATATTCGGCCTTCCCTGCGCAAGGTTGGGCTGGGTGCCTGGATTTCAATACCGCTCATTCGGAACGGACGGTTTGTTGCCGGCTTTACGGTGCACCAGCCGACAGCCCGCAACTGGGCACCGGAGGAAATATCGCTGATTGAGGAGACAACAGCGCGCACCTGGGCCGAGGTGGACCGGGTCCGCGCGGAAGCCGCCCTTCGCAAAAGCGAGCAGCACGCGCTTCAGCTTGTCTCCGAACTGGAAAACGCCGATCGCAATAAAAACGATTTTATCAACGCCCTTTCCCATGAGCTTCGGAATCCTTTAGCCGCAATTGTCGCCAGCCTGTCGATGCTGGACATCCTGGACTCGAATCCCAACACAAAAAACGCAAAAAAAATTATCAAACGGCAAACAGACCAGCTGTGCCATCTGGTGGACGATCTCCTTGATCTGGCGCGAATCACGAATAACAAAATCCAATTGAATCTGAAGCTGTTTGATCTCAATGAGCTTGTTCAGTCGTCCGCATATGACCATCGCACGTTATTTGAAGAAAAAGGGATTGAGTTTGTCACGGATATCAGCGATATGCCCCTGTATATCAAAGCGGATCCGGTACGGATATCTCAAATCGTCGGCAATTTATTGCACAATGCTTACAAATTTACCGAAAAAGGCAGCAAAACGATTTTGACCATATTCAAGCAGGACACCGATGCGGTCATCATCGTCAAAGACAACGGTATCGGCATTAAACCCTCTTTTATGCCTGACTTATTCAAAACCTTCATGCAATCAGAGCAGAAAAAAGGCGGGCTTGGGCTGGGTTTATCAATTGTCAAGGGGCTTGTCGAGCTCCACAAGGGCTCTGTCACTGCGGAAAGTGCCGGTCTTAAGCTCGGTTCGACATTTACTGTCAGGCTGCCTCTTCCGACAAATCCCGATAACACGGAGGCATGCGATATGAAAGAAGATGACCATTCTTCGAAACCGCTTAAGATCCTTCTGATCGACGACAACCGGGACCTTGCTGAAACGACCTGTTCTCTGCTGACGCTTTACGGTTATAACGTTAAAGCCGCCTATAACGGAAGGAGCGGCATCCAGGCGGCGAAGGAATTCCAGCCGCATGTCATTCTCTGCGATATCGGGCTTCCCGACATAGACGGTTACGAGGTGGCGCGGCTGATAACAAGCTGCGGAGCGCTTGAGAATGCTTTTTTGGTTTCCCTGTCGGGTTATGCGCAAGCCAGTGATTACAACTGCTCAAAAGAAGCGGGCTTTGCCCTTCACATCAGCAAGCCCGTTGATTTTGAGAATCTCAGAAAAATTCTTGATTCAGTTATTCAATTATGATGGCACCATGTCAAATATGTAAATCCTGTTGTTTTTTTCCCTATTATGTATTATTCTATAAACAATATAAATGACGGTAAGGTGATAGGCGTGTCAAACTCAAAGCGGTCTATTTTGCTCGTTGACGATAACAGGGCGTTTACCGAAGTTTTTATTGATTATTTTAAGTCTTTTAACGAGTCTTATTTCGAAATCGTCGGTGTTGCCAACAACGGAATGAAGGCTGTTGAAATGATCAGCCACCTGCAGCCCGATATCGTCTTATTGGACATCAGCATGCCTCATTTTTCCGGGTTCAACGTGCTGGAAAACATCGCGGCGCTGAATATAGAGAAGAAGCCGAAGGTTGTCATGATGACCGGGATGCGCATGCATGATGCGATTTCGGCGTCGGAAAAACTTGGAGCCGTCGGTTTTATTGAAAAGCCCTTTGAAATGGAAAAGGTCATTTCGTTATTATCCCGTATATAGCGCTGTTTCATCAAAAAACAAATTATTAACCGGACTGCAAAGAATCCTTGAGATTTCTATGGCAGTCCGGTTTGGTCTTTTTTATGAATAAAACTTCTTATTCTTATTTTTTCTGGCCGCCTCAGACTTCTTGCGGCGCTTCACACTTGGGCTCTGATAATACTCTTTTTTCCTGAGATCCGAGAGCACTCCTGCTTTGGCACAGTTGCGCTTAAATCTTTTGAGCGCACTGTCCAAGGATTCATTATCCTTGATGTGGACTTCCGACACTAAACTTTTCCCTCCCTCCAAA
>CAZJCH010000254.1:0-4470 GCA_964544005.1 uncultured Papillibacter sp. | reverse complement strand
CTCTGTGGCGTCACAGGGGGCTTCGGCTGCTTAGGGGCTTTGGGAGCCTTGGGCGGCTGCGCGTAGTAGCTTTGTTGGGGCTGCGCGTAATAGCTCTGTGGCGCCTGTGATCCCTGTGCGTAATAATTCTGCTGCTGGTTCGGGGCCTGCCCCTGGGCATAATAGCTCTGCTGAGGCTGCTGCTGAGGGGCTTGCGGCTGCGGGTAATAGCTCTGCTGAGGCTGCGCACCGGCATAATAGCTTTGCTGCGCACTCCGGTCCGCTGCGGGGATCTGATTTTCGCGCTGTACCGATTCCTCCCGCCCCGGCGCTGCAACCGGCTGCTGTGCCACCGGTTCCGCCGCAGGCTGTGCCGTTGCCTGCTGTGCTTCAAATACGGGGACCACCTTACCGCATGCAGGGCAAAATCTCGCCTCGCCCGGAAGAGGCTTTCCGCAATTTGAACAAAACGCCATATTGCTTCCTCCTGTCGTATTTATTCTCATTTCTGCTTTAAGAATGCGGATGAAGGGACTCGAACCCACACGCCTCGCGGCACAGGAACCTAAATCCTGCATGTCTGCCAATTCCATCACATCCGCGGATTTCGCAAGTATCACAACACGATACGCCGCGGAATGATTTTAGCATAATGCGGATGGATATGCAAGTATGCTGGCAGGTGAAAACAATCTGGTTTATGCCATGATACCCAGGCTGAAAAAGAAGCAAACCTTGTGGCCATCATGCTCCACGCTTCACAAACCGTTGGTTAGAAATCCGGCAAGCAGTTTGTACCGCTTGCCGGAAACTTTTACCTTTGCTTTACCACAACTATTGACATAGAGCCTCAATTTTGTGCCGGTTCTTACTCGGCAAAATCGGAATCGATCAGCGAGCACAGTGTGTCGACAGCCTGCACCTCGTCGGTGCCGTCACCGACAATGTTGATCGTCGCGCCCTTCGCGACGCCGAGGGAAAGGACGCCCAACAAGCTCTTAGCGTTGACCTTTCTCTCGTCCTTTTCAATCCAAATACTGCTCTTGAACTCGTTTGCTTTCTGTATTAAGAAGGTGGCCGGCCTGGCATGCAGCCCTACCTGATTCATGATCGTCGCTTTCTTGATGTACATGTGCGTTCCTCCTTAAAGAACTACAGAAGATTTTATTGAGAGTGCTCTTTTTGCATCGCTTTATATATCATACTTTACCAAACAAGAACCGTAACGTCAAGCCGATTTTGCATAAAATCTTTACATTTTACAAAAACAAGCCGGGACTCCCTTTGTAATATTTGCTAATACTCCGTCGGTTTTTACGGCTTCAGCTCGACGATGGTGACACCTGTCTCACCTTCTCCAAAACGGCCGAGCCTGAAGGCTTTCACGTTGCCGTCACGCTTCAGGCTCTGTTGGACGGCCTGGCGGAGCGCGCCTGTACCCTTGCCGTGGATGACAGTCACGACATTCAGCTTCCCCATGCGCGCGGTGTCAAGATAACGTTCCAGTATGGGGATGGCCTCGTCGGTCATCATGCCGCGCAGGTCAATTTCGGGCCGTGCCGCCATCCGGCTGAGCTTTTCGGCCGATTTGGCGAGATAATTCTTGATATCCGGCGGGGTTCCGCCTTCAACAAGCCGGACCTCGTCCTGCCGCGCGGTGATCTTCAGCATGCCGGCCTGCAGGGTCAAAACACCGTCGGCACTCAACGAAATGACGTCCGCTGTCGTGCCGAGGCTTAAAAGCCGTACCTTGTCGCCCGGCCCCGCGGGCCGTGACGGCGGGACGAATTCCACCTCGGGAGGCGCGCTCAAAGCATCCTCCGCCTCGTTGAGCTTTCTAAATGCCTCAGACTTTGCCGCGTTGACTTTCTGCCAGTCGGCATCGGCGGCCGCTTGGCTGCGCATCAGCCTGAGCTCCTCGATGATAGTATCCGCCGTGCTTCTGGCCTCGGAGAGTATCCTGCCTGCTTCCCGCTTGGCCAGCTGGGCGGCTTTCTCGTGCTCGCGCTCGGTCAGGTTCTTATATTCGTCCGCCTTGCGCGCCTTTTCCTCAGCCTCTTTCAAAAGCCTGCGCGTCTCGAGCTGTTCGTTTTCCATCTCGCGGCGCGTCTTCTCCAGATCGCCGAGCACCTCCTCGAAGGAAGCGCTCTCTGTGTTGACATGGCGCTTTGCGTCGTCGATGATCATTTCAGGCAGACCCAGGCGCTTTGAAATGGCAAAGGCGTTGGATTTCCCGGGAATGCCGATGAGGAGCCTGTACGTCGGTTTGAGCGTCTCGACGTCAAACTCGCAGGACGCGTTCATGACACGTTCCGTCGACAGGGCGAATATCTTAAGCTCGGAGTAATGGGTCGTCGCGGCGATCTTTGCACCAGTTCGGCGGACGTATTCGATAATAGCAATAGCAAGCGCAGCACCCTCCACGGGGTCTGTTCCCGCTCCCAGCTCGTCGAACAGGAGAAGCGTATCGTCGGCGCTCTCCAACAGGATTTTAACGATGTTCGTCATATGTGAGGAGAACGTGGACAGCGACTGCTCGATGGACTGCTCATCGCCGATATCGGCTAAAATCTGCCTGAAAACGGGTACGGTACTCCCGTCGTCCGCCGGGACATGTAATCCGCAGTACGTCATCGCCGACAAGAGCCCCAGCGTTTTGAGCGTGACGGTCTTGCCGCCCGTGTTTGGGCCTGTGATAATGAGCGTGTCAAACTCTCCGCCCAGGCGGATATCTATGGGCACAGCCGTTTTGGGATTTAAAAGCGGATGGCGCGCGCGCCGGAGGGCCAGGCGGCCGTTTTCCGATATCTCCGGTGCGGAGGCGTTCAGCTTATACGATAATTTTGCCTTGGCGAAAATGAGGTCGAG
This sequence comes from uncultured Papillibacter sp., assembly GCA_964544005.1. Classification (GTDB taxonomy): domain Bacteria; phylum Bacillota; class Clostridia; order Oscillospirales; family Oscillospiraceae; genus Sporobacter. The sequence continues at coordinate 1,623 of CAZJCH010000254.1, read as the reverse complement.
GGCCGACAGCACGGTGAAATCTGTAATGAGGTTCTCCCCGTGGGCCGCCGCGTCAGCGGAAAGCTCCATGAGGATGCGTTCGATCTCCTTTTTCTCCTTGGACAGAAGCTCTCGGATCTCGTTGTTCAGCTGAACGACCGCCATGGGCTCGATAAAAAACGTCGCACCCGAGGCGGAGACGTCGTGCACAAGGCCCGGGATGGCGCTTTTCTGCTCGGCCTTCACAGGCACCACATATCGGTCGTTTTTTACCGTGATAATCGGCTCCTGCAGCGCCTTCTGGTATGTCGTCGACGTGATGATCTTATTCAGTGACTGGCGGATCTTATCCCCCGCCACGCGCATGTGGCGGCGGATATCGGCAAGCACAGTGCTGGCCGCATCGGCGATCTCGTCGACGCCGATGATGGATGCGGATATCTTGCCTTCCAGGAATTTGTTCGGCACGAGCGCGTCGAACAGGTGGCCTATAGCCGTCCTGTCCGTCCTGTCGCCGGAGGCGTAGGCGACGGCGTTCTCCGCCGCACGCAGGAGCGCCGCGATGTCAAGCAGCTCGGAGGTGTTGAGCATACCGCCCATATCCGCGCGTTTGATCGCACTCCGGATATCCTTAATGCCCGAAAAGGACGGGCTGCCCTTAATGGTCATCATGCTTTTCGCCGCCGTCGTCTCCTCGAGGCGCCAGCGCACCTCGTGGATTTCGCCTACGGGGGTGAGCGCCAGCGCCGCCGCTTTTGCCTCCTCGCTGACCGCCTCGGCGGCCAGCATCCGGAGGACCGCCGGCAGTTCCAAAGTTTTAAGTGATTTTTCGTACAGTGTCATGGTATGTCCTTATTTCTTTGTATTACGGCGGTGCCAGAAGCCAAGAGGGTTCTCGCCGCTCTTCTTTTTGAAACGAAGTGTGCCTCTTTTGACGGCGTTCAGCTTATACAGTGTCGTATTGCTGAGCAAATCATCCATATTTGACATTTTTCCTACGACGTAAAACGGCAGAACGTATAAGTCGCCCGCGTCATAGAGCTCACCTCCGTCAATCAGCAGGCCGTTTTCGGACAGGCCTACCATCTCCTTCGCCGTTTCCGGCGGAAGCTTGCCGCCGGTCAGGTTCTTCGTATTCGCGGCCGCCGAAACGGCGGACGAAATAAACGACCGCATTTCGCCGCCGTCGGCAAAATAAATCCTCGTATACCAGCCGTCGTCATGGGACCAGTAGGCGAACCTGTTCTGCAGGCGCATAAAAACAGGTGAGCTGAAAGGCCGGCGCTTGTGTCCGAAATACAGGAGCTCTGCGATATCCAGGCGCGTCAGCTGATCCGGCGCGAACTCATCCTCGAAATCAACCCAGCAGAAATCGCCGTAGCGGCTGATGTTATCCGCTTTCAGTTTGTCGATTTCAGCGCCGCTGACATACTTGAAGCCACTTTGACTGTGATAGTTTTTGCCGTTGTATCCGTGCTTGACCAGCAGGATATTGCTGAGGGGCTTTTCAAGCATACCGAGAAAGCCCTTGAAATCAACGCCGTGACAGACGACATGCTTATCGGCCGTATTAGTATGCAGATAAAACAGTTTTTTTGCCGGCATATACTATATCCTCTTTTCTTTAACCGCTGACTCCGCGGT
>CAZJCH010000253.1:0-4480 GCA_964544005.1 uncultured Papillibacter sp. | reverse complement strand
TTACCCTTGCGCTTCTAAAAAACAATGTGAAATCTGAAAAACAGTGCCCATAACGTGATTGAAGAGTGCTCTAAATGCTCCTGTTTTATGAATCATGACAGATCCAAGTGCAAAGAGCGGCACCTCATAACCCGAAGGTGCTGACTTAACGCGATAGTCTTATAAATTAATTGGCTACCTCATAACCTGAAGGCTTTAATACAATACACAGATTATTTAGAGGCTCCTCTGCAACGCGAAAAGCGTTGCAACAGTAGGAATTGGGTCGAAAATGTGATATACTGGATGCAGAGGAAATAAAGAAAATACGGGAAAAATACTGCATCTGGGGCTGATAAACAATGTATAAAATTGATCGGCAGCTCACATTCGAGGATTTCGTCTTTCCCTACGGCAAATTGAGTCCAAATAACGAATGGGTTAAACTGGCTGGCATCATTCCCTGGGATAAGGTTGAAGAGCAATATGCGGCGAAGTTTGTAAATGATGGACATCCAGCACATCCTGCAAGGATGGCCTTCGGGAGCCTGGTCATCAAACAGATGCTGGACTGTTCTGATGCATGGACGGTTCGTCACATCCGTGAGAATCCCTACATGCAGTACTTCATCGGTCTGAAAGAATATTCGGAAGAATGTCCTTTCGGAGAATCAACAATGGTGGCGTTCAGGAAACGGTTCGGCGAAGACGTACTGGCTGAAGTGAACGAGCTTATCATCGGTGAAAAAGACGATGATTCTGACGACAGCGGTGGGTCGGACGGCGACAGGGATGAGAATGAAGGAACGTTGATATTGGATGCAACCTGCACGCCATCCGACATCACTTTTCCGCAGGATCTGGATTTGTTGAATGAGGCCAGAGAGAAGCTCGAAGCCATTATGGATGAGCTTCATGAGCAGGTGGGCGGAGAGAAGCCGAGGAATTACCGTAAGAAAGCTCGAAAGGATTATCTGAAGGTCAGCAAGTCGAAAAAGAAAACCGCACCACAGATACGGAAGGCGTTGCGCAAGCAACTTGGATATGTTTATCGAGATATCATGATTGTCGCGGGTATGGTAAGAGCCGGTGCTCACCTGACGGTGAGACAAGGGTATCTGCTCAATACAATAACAACCCTGTACGAGCAGCAGTTGACAATGTATGAGAACAAAATCAACAAGATCCCCGATAGAATTGTGAGCATATCTCAGCCGTGGGTTCGACCAATTGTTCGGGGCAAAAAGAAAGTAAAAACCGAGTTCGGCGCAAAGCTCCATCTGAGCCTGGCGGGTGGATACGCACGAGTTGAAGAACTGTCATTTGATGCCTACAACGAGGCCGAGGATTTTATTGCAGCCGTTGAACGATTCAGAACCCGGACAGGCCACTATCCCAAGAAGATCCTTGCGGATAAGCTCTACAGGAATCGGGACAATCTCAACTATTGCACGGAGCACCATATTGAAATTACAGGGCCCAGATTGGGTAGACCGCCCAAGGATTACCGGCCGGACAAAAAGCGGGAATACGCAGACATCTGTGAACGCAACACCATTGAGGGACGGTTTGGGACGGGGAAACAAAGCTATGGTTTGGCTCGCATTAAGGCCCGCCTGGAGGAAACCTCTAAAACGGTTATCCACTTGGCGGTCATTGTACTGAACCTGCGCAAAAAGCTGGCCGAGCTTTTGCGGCTCTTTTTTAGATTTGATAGAATTATGATTTTTGTGCTCCTTTTGGTATCTCAACCCGCCCTGCTGACTGAAAAATGATGGGTTGTGGAGGAGCCTCTAAATAGAAGCGGAGCGCCGAGGCGCTCCGTGGGGGCTATGCTGCATTTCTGATCTGCGAGATGTTTTCTTGCGTCATATCCATGTACTGTATTTGAATTTCCGAGGCGTTGCCAAGGTAGGTGTCGACCCACGTATTGTATTCGGAGGCGTCTACCGGGTGGGTCGTGTCATATTGCCCGTCTTCCATGATATAGTAGACAAACCCCGTCCCGCTTTTGTCTATATCGCTTGGGAACGGATTGTTTAGCTCGTCTGCTCCAGCGAAGTTTTTGTCCCATGCGTCCACCATGCCGACGAGGACATAGGCGTCCGTCTCTGGTGCGTATTGATACAGGCTGTAGGGCCAAAAGTTTTCACCGGCACGGCCTTGATTATGGGACCAGCCTGCTTTGATGATGCCGTTATCATAAAACGTCAGTAAAGGGAATACATGTAGTTCCGTTTGGAAATTTTTCGTCTGTGCGTCGTAAGCAAACACATATCCTGACATGCCAGCCATACTAGCATCGGTGTACATAAGGAGAAGCTCTTCTTTCCCGTCGTTATCCACATCGTAAAGAGCGAATTGGTTTTGAGCCATATCACCTGATACCGCCTCGGCTTCAGTACCGTCAGGATATATGTGGTTTTGGATCAGATTTTCCAGTGCGTCGGCATAGGCATTATGCATATCGTCAAGCTGATCGTCGGGCTTATCCGTTTCTGCCGGGTTGTCAGTCGTTGGGTCCGCCGATGCGCTTGTCGGTGTTTCCGGAACCGCCTCCGAAGCAGACGGAGACGAATTTTCACCGGTATCATTTGGATTCAATACCTGATTGCTGCCGCATGCGGCAATCGTCAGACATAAAGCCACAGAAAATATTAGAACTAAGGGTCGTTTCATTTTGCGGGTTCTCCTTTTTATATCTGCAAGTATTGATCATCAGTCTGACGTCATGAACGCCCCATTTGTTCCGCTACCTGATGTTTCTTATAATATGGCAATGAAGAGAAGTGTCCGGGGCAAGGTCCGGTGTGACGCGGCACAGGCACCCCCTTCAGTCCGCTTCGCGGCCAGCTCCCCCAAGGGGGCGCTAAGGCGTTCGCACGAACAGCGTTGGTGGGTTTGGAACCCACCCCTCCATGTTTCCGATTTTAGTTATTATGTTTCTTATAATATGGCAATGCCACAGTTTCATAATAGCGTTTTCCCTGAGGATTAACCGCTTCCCATGCGTGCAGGTAAGAGGGCGGCAATTCGGGAATCCAGTAATCAGGGGGAAAAGCATTCGCGGGGCGATGTCTCGTATCCCACGTGATGTCGGAAAGCACGAAGCCTCCGCCTTGGGAAAAGTCTCTTCTTCCAAGCACGCGGCCTGTTCCATCGGCGATTTGCGCCGCGCCCACAAATTGTCTTGTCTGCGTTTTATCGGCGTGAGGGAAATTAAGCGCCGTCACCTTGCCGCAGTGATTTGCATGAACGACCGGAACGCCTGACAGCTTCGCGAACACGGCAGGCGTCTCACGCGCAAGGTCCCGGTTGTATTGCCTCAGCGCTTCCCTTTCAGGCGGCGCATCCTCCGGCAGATCCCACCAGCAGGAGCACGACAGCACAAGATCGGCTTTTCCGCTTATGCGCCTTAAGGTATCGTAGCGGATCATTTCCCAGCACAACGCCACCCCGATGTTTCCGATCGGCGTCACCAGTATGTGGTTTTCGTCGCCGTTTGTGTAATAGCAGTTCTCAAACTGCGTCGGAATGTCTTTTTTATGTACAAAAACCACGCCGTCCGGAAAAACAAGATGAAACAGATTAAACGCGTTTTCTCCGTCGAAGGAAATATATGAGCCGCCCAAAATCACCCCATATTCGGCGGACCATTGCTTCAGCAATTGGGGAACTTGTTTTGTGCCGCAACCTTCAGCATGCGCTCAGAAAAGCCGGCAGCGGATGTGAAAAATTCCGGCAGCAGGACAAGCTCGGCGCCTGCCAGCACGGCCTGCCTGATATAATTCTCGGATTTAATGAGGTTTGATTTGACGTCTGCAAAATCGGCGTCTAATTGTATCGCTGCAATTTTCATGGTATACCTCCAAGGCGAATTATACTGGTGTGACGCGATACGAAGTTGGGCGGATATGGAATCCGCCCCTACTGAGTGTATAGCATCAAAGCCAAACGGACCAGTCGCCGTAGTCAAAGGTGCCGCTGCCGTGATGCAGGTTGCCGTCGGCTTTGAGACGGCGGAAAGCGTCGCGCATACGGATGAGAAGCTCCGGCTGAATGTCCAGGCTGTGATGCGCCCTGAAAAAACCTGTAGGTGCTGACGTCATAACCCTCGGGTAAATCGCAGCGCTCTTTGACCATATCCCTGACAGTATCCATTGTCAGCGGAAAGCCGCCGTTCAGCCAGTTGAGTTCAGCCTCATGTGCGTAAAAATCCGGGTAGTATTCATGCCCGCCGATATGGTCCCAATGGCGGTACTCGCTGATAACGTGCGTATCCGAATCAATTTGATCGAGTGTAAACCAGTCTGACATTTTGATGATTCCTTTTGTTTCTTAATCCACATCTTGGAGTATATTCCCTCTTCATACAATAAGCAACATTGCCGAGGGCTTGATGAACTCTGTTGTAAACGTATTTTTCATCTGATAGAATACCATCAAAAGATATTCGGGATGGGGTGATGCGGGTGGACAAGTATATTGACAAGGCGACGCT
>CAZJCH010000252.1:0-4487 GCA_964544005.1 uncultured Papillibacter sp. | reverse complement strand
GCGGCGAGGCCGGAGATGGCAGACAGGTACGAAAAACTTGAACCGTAATACATCGGGATTTTGCGGCCGGAAATCAACACAAAGCAGATGGTGGCCAAGCCGCTGGCGAAGATCGTGGTGGAGACTTGAAAGCCTGTGATGAGCGCGACCGCCACAGTGGCGGGGAACATAACGATGACCTGCTGCAGGGCATAGAGCAATAGCTTGATCGGCGACGGCCGTTCGTCGGGCAGGTAGCCGACGATTTCTTTTGTGTCTTTCATTTTCCCAGCTCCTCATATATGTTTATTTTTCATTGATTACAACATTTGTGATTCCATCATACTCGGATAAGTGCACCGCAACAATTTCGTTCAGTGAGGTCGGTATATTCTTCCCGACAAAGGTCGCCTTGATGGGCAGCTCGCTGTGTCCCCTGTCCACAAGCACCGCCAGCTGTATTCTTGCCGGACGGCCCATTTTCATCACAGCCTCCATTGCCGCCCGGGCCGTTCTGCCTGTGAACAGCACGTCATCGACAAGGAGTACTGTTTTGTCTTCAACGGAGAAGGGCACCATCGGCATAGGGCCGGTGACGACGGGCTCCGGAGAAAGCTTCGTCAGATCGTCACGGTACAGCGTAATGTCCAGCTCACCCACATCAATGTCGGCATTGTCGATCTCCCTGATGTTCCGGGCAAGCCTGCGCGCAAGCGGGATGCCACGCGTTTTGATACCGATAAGACACAGGTTATCGGTCCCGTGGTTTTTTTCGATGATCTGATGCGACATGCGGACTAAAACCCGGTTCACGTCGTCCTCATTCATGATCTGCGCCTTAAATTTCATAGCTTAAAACCTCAACGCCGAAGCACGCGGCTCATAAAAATAGCCTTGTCCGGGCATGCGGACAAGGCTATAAATGCGACTTAATATCGAATTATAACAAACCTTGCCGGCATCACGGTACCGTTTTAAAGATTCTGTTACTATATTATCTTGAAAAATTTTTTTTTCAAGGGGTTGAAACGAATTTCTTTAAAATTTGTCGAATCCGATAAAGGTTCAACCCACTTTTGTTGTGACGGCCTGTAGGACGAAGTTGAGCACGAACAGGGCTGTTGCGATCCATAGAATGGGATGCGTACCTTTGATTTCCCGTTTGAACAGCTTGACGATGCAATAGAAGATAAACGCCATGGCAATCCCATCGGATATGCTGTAGGAGAACGCCATGAACACCCCGGCAAAGAACGCGGGAATTGCCTCTTCCAGCGCCGTCCACTTGACGTCGGTAAACGAGGACATCATCATGATGCCGACGATGACAAGCGCCGGCGTCGTGGCTGCCAGCGGTATGGCACTGACAAAGGTGGCGAAAAACGCGCTGATTATGAAAAGGAGCGCCGTCACAACACTGGTGAGGCCCGTGCGCCCGCCCTCGCTGATGCCGGCGGCGCTTTCGATATACGTGGTTGTGTTGGAGGTGCCGACAATGGCGCCAAGTGATGTGGCAATAGCGTCTGCAAAGAGCGCTTTTTCCATTTTGGTCTTAAAGCCGGTCGACGTTTCCAGCGCTTTTTCATCTGCCTCGGTATAGATGCCGCTGCGGCGGCCGGTCCCGATGAAGGTGCCGATCGTATCGAACGTATCCGTCAGGCTGAAAGCAAAGATGGTAACGAGGACAAGCGGGATTTTCGCTCCCTCGGCAAACAGCGAGCCGAGGCCTTCCGTGGTAAATATCACGCCGAAGGTTGTTGGCAGCGCGTTCACAGCTTCGCTGAAGCTGACCGTTTCTCCCGCGGCGGTGAGCCCCATGGGAATCCCGATCAGCGCCGTTGCGACAATGCCGATTAAAATCGCTCCCTTGACCTTCAATAGAAGCAGGATAATCATAAGAAACAGGCCGATCAGAAAAAGCCAAAGCCCCGGCTGATTGAGCGCCGCCATGTCCGAAACACCCCCCAAAAAATTGATAATACCCGCGTCAACGAGGCCGATATACGCGATAAAGACGCCGATGCCGCCGCTGATGGCGTGCTGCAGGCTTTTGGGGATCGCCCTGATGATGGATTTGCGGATTCTCGTGACGGTAATGATAATGTTGACAATGCCGCAGATAAATACCATGGACAGCGCCTGCTGCCAGGTAAAGCCGAGGCTGAAGCAGACCGTGTAGACAAAAAAGGCGTTTAAGCCCATACCGGGCGCCTGGGCATACGGCACATTAGCAACGAGCCCCATAATGAGAGTGCCGACAGCGGCGGCGATGATGGTTGCCAGGAAGACGGCGCCCCACTCCATACCCGCCTGACTGAGGATCTTCGGGTTGACGACAATAATGTATGCCATTGTGAAAAACGTCGTGGCGCCGGCGATGATCTCTGTTGAAACCTTAGTGCCGTTTTCCTTCAGTCTGAACATGAATACCTTCCTCCCAAAAATTTCTGACCAAACCCAGAAATATTTTACATTATCTCTGTGAATACAACAATAGCAGCTTTAATGACTATGGCATCCGGGAACCGATATTATTGCGGAAAAAGCGCATTCTATATACGCGAGGCGCATAACGCCCTCTGTGTATTTCTCGCTGACAGCGATATGGGGGACAGGATGTCCACTTATAGCAGGTTATCTGATGTTTATAATAAAGCAGCCAGGATCACGTTTGATGCCTCAGCGAAAATCGTCATGATCAGCGACTGCCACAGGGGAAACGGCAGCTGGGTCGACAACTTCCTGTACAATCAGCATCTTTATTATGCGGCATTGAAATTTTACTATAACAACGGTTTTGTGTATTTCGATCTCGGGGACAGCGAGGAGCTTTGGAAATTCCATAATCTCGAGGATATCAGTAAGATATATATCGATATTTACAGGCTGCTACATGATTTCTACTCCGGCCGCCGCCTGTACATGCTCTTTGGCAACCACGATATCGAAAAAAGCGATCCGGAGTATGCCCGGCGTCATATGGCCCGTTTCTATGACAATCACAGGGATGCCTACGAGCCGCTCTTTGAGGGCATCACCGTGCATGAAGGCATCATCCTTCAAAGCAACGAGACAGGGCGGGAGCTTTTCCTTGTCCACGGGCATCAGGGTGATATCAAGGACGACCGGTTCTGGAAAGCCGGGCGGTTCTTCGTGTACCACTTCTGGCGTCGGATGGAGTATCTTGGGTTTAAAGATATCACAAGCGCGGCAAAAAACAATATAAAAAAGAAAAAGGTGGAGCACGACCTGACTCAATGGGCCGTTGACCACAACAAGATCATCATAGCCGGTAATCGCCGGTCATACGCACCGGCCCACATGCCCTTTAGACTCAAAAATTCCTTACTTCAACGTCGGGAGCGCTGTCCACCCCAGCTGCATCACGTGCATGGAGCTTCAAGACAGCGCGCTGACGCTCGTCAAATGGAACGTCAGAACAAGGGACGACGGCACCATGTATGTCAAGCGGCAGCCGATTGCCGTACCGCGAAGGATATAGCACATTAAGCAATATACAATATCTCCATTCTGGGCAGAGTCTTCGCAAGACGTTCCCGAAAAAACACTTCACCCTCGGCGCGCAGCTGCTCCTTGTACCAGTATTTGCCGCGCCCGCGTCCCGTTTGCTTTTCCTTGTCCAGCAGCACCGGCGCGTTTGGAAAAGCCTCTGTGTTGATGGCCTGGTGCACGAAGCTGTACGTCATGAAAATGATTTCGATGAAGGATGTCTTTTTGACGCCGTCGGAGAGCTCGTCCGCGAGTACATCAATCAATTCGCCGTAAAGCTTTTGCCAGTCCTCCATCAGAATGACCGGGGCAATAAGGAGCCCCGTTTTATACCCGGCGGCGTTCATGAGATTGAGGGCACGGATCCTGTCAGAAAGCTGTGCGGTACCGTATTCGACATGACGGATGATGTGATCAGGATTGACGCTCATGCGGAATATGGTTTTTCCCTTGTGGTCGAGCACGGCCAGTTTTTCGACCATATCGAATTTCGTCGGAAAGGTAACGGCCCCCTTTCCGCGCCTGGCAAATTCCTCTATGGTCCAGGGCAGGTTCCCGGTGACCGTATTTTCCAGAACAAGATCGCTGTTACTGCCGAGCTCAAACGTGAGGGGCTTTCCGTACTTCAGCGACGTTTTGACGAGCGTATGCATCATCTCTTCCCGGTTGACGAACACGCGCAGGTATGCGCATTTGTTGTAGTTGCAGACGAGATAGCAGTAAAGGCACATGGCGCTGCAGCCGGAAGATGTCCATGGTACCAGAAAGTCGGACACCTTCTGGTTCTCAACGTATTTATGGGTTTTCCTGATGCCGACGATCAGCGCCTGCTTCATCCGGGGAAATTCCTTGTTCTCTTTTTTTTGCATCTCCTCGATGGAATTATGGCTTTTGACTGCGATCCATTCTCTGTCGGCGAACTTGTCCCTGAGCTCTTGCCCCAGCGGGTAAGACAGGACGTCGGGTTCGTAAAAAACAGCTTCGGGAAACAGCGGTTT
>CAZJCH010000251.1:0-4517 GCA_964544005.1 uncultured Papillibacter sp. | reverse complement strand
CCGGCAATGACAATCTGCAGGCAGATGTCGGAAGTCCTGATCGAGCATTTGAAAACGGATCATAAGGAAGCGCGTGCGCGCAGTATTGATATGCTGAAAAAGGTGGGGATTCCTGATCCGGGCAAACGTGTGGACGATTATCCGCATCAACTGTCGGGCGGGATGCGTCAGCGCGTGATGGTCGGCATGGCTATGCTGTGCAACCCAAAGATCATTATTGCTGATGAGGCCACCACGGCGCTGGACGCTACGATCCAGGCGCAGCTGCTGGAGCTGTTATACTCAATGGTCAGCGAGTATAAGACGGCACTCGTCATGGTGACGCACAATCTGGGGATTGTGGCCAGGCATGCCAACCGCATCAATGTAATGTATGCCGGCCGGATCATCGAATCAGGCTCGGTAATGGAAATCTGGTCAAACCCACTGCATCCGTATACGGAAGGCCTGCTGCAGTGCGTACCGAAATTGGGCGAAAGGCTCACACCCATAAAGGGAATACCGCCGTCCCTTATTAACAGACCGCCAACGTGCCCCTTCTTACCAAGATGCAAGCTTCGGCAGAAATGCTGTCATTCAGAACCGCTGCCCGAGCTGACGAAAGCAGATGGAACGCATTATACGACGTGTATGGTCAGGCTTGGGGGTGCAGGCAAATGAGTACAATTGAAAGAGGAAACACGGTTGATGTGGTCAACCTCAAGATGTACTTCCCGGTCAGACGGGGTCTGTTAAAGACAAAGGTTGCCGAGGTTAAGGCACTGGATGATGTATCGTTCTCCATTAAGCCCGGAGAAACGCTGGGGCTTGTCGGAGAGAGCGGCTGCGGAAAAACGACGGTCGGGCGGTGTATCCTGCGCCTTTACAAACCAACGAAAGGCGTCATCCTGTTTGAAGGTACAAATATCTCTGATATCAGCGAATCCAAATTGCGGCTATATAGAAGAAATATCGCGCTTGTGTTTCAGGATCCCTACAGTTCTCTAAATCCGCGTATGAGTTCAGGAGCTATTGTCGGCGAGCCGCTGAAGATACATAAGCTTGTGAGCAGTAAAAAAGAATATGAAGAGCGAGTCGCCGAATTGTTTAAAATATCCGGTCTGAGCCCGGATATGACAGACAGGTATCCGCACGAGTTTTCGGGTGGGCAGAGGCAGCGGCTTGCCATTGCGCGCGCCTTGGCGGGAAATCCATCAGTAATTGTTTGCGACGAGCCAATATCGGCACTGGATGTATCGATGCAGGCGCAGATACTCAATCTGCTGCAGGAGCTCCAGTCAAAAAATAACAAGCTGAGTTACTTGTTCATATCGCACGATCTGCTGGCCGTGCAGTACATAAGTCACCGCGTGGCGGTTATGTACCTGGGGCGGATCGTTGAGATGACCAGTGCGAAGGAGCTGTATGCCAATACGCTGCACCCATATTCGCAGGCGCTGCTGTCGGCGCAGCCGCTGCCGGACCCAGTTGCTGAGGCAGGGCGAAACAGAATTGTTCTGACCGGCGATGTGCCGACGCCGCTGAATCCGCCGTCAGGCTGTTCGTTCCATCCGCGCTGCCCAATGGCAAAAAAGGAATGCTCCGAAACCATCCCTGAGCTAAGAGATGTCGGCAATGGTCATTTTGTCGCGTGCCACCTGGTTTGAAATGCAGGCACATGTAAAGAAGGAACGACACATAGCCCGGCATAAAATTGGAGGTTGAATCGCTATGAATCAGTACGATGTTGACGTTTTGGTGATCGGAGGCGGCTGCGCCGGAGTCTCGGCGGGCATTAGCGCCGCGCGAAGAGGTTTGCGCACGCTTCTGATCGAAAATATGAACAGCCTTGGAGGGCTGATGACGAACGGGTATATTACCGGACCCGCCGGTATTATCGAGGGGATCTGCAAGGAACTGCTGGACCGCCTGAAAAAGCAGGGCTTCTTATACGACACGCCGCACACGCCGGCTGTGGATCCCGAGCGCTGTAAATTCGAGATGGAAACTATGCTGCTGCAGGCGGGCTGCCGTATCCTTTACGGCATGCGCGCCGTCGATGTGGTCATGGACGGCGCGAACATTAAAAGTGTCGTGTGCTATTCAAAATCCGGCCGGTGTGAAATCAGGGCCTGCCTGTTCATTGATGCCACCGGCGACGGAGACATCGCAACGGCGGCAGGTGTTCCGTATGATGTGGGCAACGCCGAATATATGGGGCTGAATCTGGCGCATACGCAGGGTATACGTATGTCAAATGTCAACATGGCCAGGTACCGCGAGGCGTCCAGGGCGTGGGTAGACGACAACAGCGGTTACCCGAAACAGATGGGACTGGCCGGCGCGATGATGGACAAGGCTGTCGAGAACGGCGACCTGCCGTATCCGCTGTTCCCGGGCGGATTGATTTATCAGGTACCTGGAACGCCGGACGAGTGCGCTGACATAACATTCAATGTAGCGCACAGTTACTATAACCATAATCTCGAGGTCGAGGACCTCTCCCGCCAGCTTGTGGAGCAGCACCAGCAGAATATATGGCTTGAGCAGGCTTACAGGAAATATGTGCCCGGTTTTGAGAACTGCCGCCTGACAGGCTTGGCTTCGCTTCCCGGTATACGTGATTCCAGACGCATCATCGGTGAGTACATACTCAAGGATGAGGATATTGCCGGCGGTACGAAATTTGAGGACAGCATCGCCAAATTCCCGGAGATATACGACACGCATCATCCCACCAGCGGATACTGGGGCTTCCGGCACCATATCCATTCAAAGACACCGATCCCGGGCGCAATCAACTATACCGAGCCCTGCGACAAAGCCATGCATCCGTTTTGCCCGCCGGAGGAGGGCAGCTACGCCGTCTATGCTAGTCCCACGCAGTATTGCGAGGTGCCGTACCGCTGCATCGTGCCCCTGAAGATCGATAACCTGATCATGGCCGGACGCTGCATCTCGACGCAGTTTCATGCGATGGCTGCCGTGCGCATTATTACGATCTGTATGGCAACAGGTCAGGCGGCCGGTATTGCCGCCCAGATATGCCTGAAGGAAGGCATCCGTCCCCGAGAGCTTAACGGCAGGCGTGTCCGCCAGGCCATGATCGATGACGGTGTGCCGCTTGATAAGGCACCGGACGGATATTGGGCATATCTCGCCGAATCTGCAAAGGACGACGTTATGAATCACGAATTCGTCCGTCTGCGCGGCGACATGATGGGCGTTCGCCTGCCGGACGGCAAGATCACCATGCGTTTCGGAAACAACGAGAAAACAACGAAAAAAGAACAGGGTTAAGCTGAACTAATTTCAGCCCGGTCGGGTGTGTAATGAGTACCCTCATAAAGGAGACTGCTATGGGAAGCAGATACAGCCACGTGTTTTCGCCCATTGTAATCCGCGGAGTGGAATACAAAAACCGGATCGAAATGGCGCCCACGTCACCGAAATTTACAACGGAAAACGGTTATCTGACGCAGAAGCATATCGACTATTTCAGAGCCGTCGGCCGCGGCGGTGCGGCGATCATCACTCTGGGAAACTGCACGGTCGATATCCTGCATGCGCAGGACGAGCCGCGTCAGGTCGCCCTTGATAGCGACGATTATCTCATCGGTATCAGCCGTTTTGCAGATTTGTGCGATCGATACAGCGCGCTTGGTTCGCTGGAAATTAATCATGCCGGCCTTGACGCGAATTATGATTACAACAAGGTCCCGGCCATCGGGCCCTCTGCTCAGATGATGCCGAAGGAATTGATGCGTGCCGCTCAAAAAGGCCGCCCTCCGGTGCGGGCGCTCGAGATGTCGATTGATCAGATTCACGAGGTCCAGCGTATGTACATCGATGCGGCGTACAGATGCAAGGCTGCAGGACTGAAAATGTGTCTGCTGCATGGCGGTCACGCCAATCTGATCGCCCAGTTTACAAGTCCGCTTTACAATCACAGGACGGACGAATACGGCGGGAAGCTGGAAAACAGGGCCCGCTTTGGCATTGAAATATTGGAGGGTATCCGAAAAAAATGCGGCGAGGACTTCGTCATCGAATTCCGCGTTTCAGCCGACGAGATGCATCCTGACGGCATGCACTTTGACGAGACAAAAGAGTACCTGAAAATGATCGATGGGATGGTTGATATCGTGAATGTCTCTGCCGGTTTACATACTGATGTCAAGTACTTCCGTTATTGGTCACCAAATATGTATATGCCGCGGATGATCAATGTCAAGTACGCTGCGGAGCTGAAAAAAATACTTCGCTGCAAGGTCACGACTGTCGCCGGGATCACAAATCTCGACAACGCGGAGAAAATCATCTCGGAGGGTTGGGCGGATTTCTGCGCTATGGCCCGCCCGCTGATGGCCGATCCTGATATGCCGCGTAAATATGCCATGAACAAGCCCGAAGAGCATGTACCGTGTACGCTGTGCAACTACTGCGGCAGGCGGATCAGTGCGACGCGCACCGTGGCCTGCGCCGTCAACCCGAAGCTGGGACGCGAGGATGAGCTTGAAGACGGCCTGGTGCGTCCG
>CAZJCH010000250.1:0-4523 GCA_964544005.1 uncultured Papillibacter sp. | reverse complement strand
CGGCGATACCAGCACCGCCCCCAGCGCCGCCCCCGATAGGACGCTCAACGTCGCAGTTGCTATGGATGCTGGCTCGCTCCATCCCCACGCAATGTCAGGTGACGGCGGATTTCAGAATGCCGCACGTACTTACATGGATGTGATGTTCGACATTTCTTCCGACGGTACGACGAAATGGGGACTTGCCACCGGGTACGATACCATCAGTGAGATAGAGTATACACTGCACCTTCGTGAAGGTGTCACATTCTCCAACGGCAACCCGTTTACGGCTGAAGACGTCATGTTTTCAATGGAACTTTGCCGTGCCAACCCACTGCATGGTCTGGCCGTCAAGTCGGTCGACTTCGACAAGACCAACATTATTGACGATTATACAATAGACTTCTGGCTTACGAAGTATGATGTAGCACATTGGCCCGGGATTGCCATAATGATGATCTTTGACGCTGAGTCCTATGATGAGGCGGCAATGGCGAGCAATCCTGTGGGAACGGGCGCGTATATTGTGACGGATTATGTTGTCAACAGCCATCTTACAGTTGAAGCGCGCGAAGGTTACTGGGGTCCTGAGCCTGCCATCAAGACAATACATTTCTTAACCTTGAACGAGGATTCCCAGAGGGTCAATGCGCTGACAACCGGCGACGTCGACATAGCCCGCATACCTTTAAAAGACGTTGAATATGTCTTATCCCTTAATGAATATGATGTGAATAATGTCGCGTCAGGTCAAACGTCAGTTGCGTTTATGAACATGTCTGCGGATGGCATTCTTGGTACGCCGGCAGCCCGCGAGGCCATTGCCTATGCAATCGACCGTCAGGCTATCGTGGACATAGTTTACAGCGGACAGGGCAGCGCTCCCGGTTGGCCGGTAACGGAATCTATGCTTGACTTAGAACCCGGCATGCTCGGTTTGACTGATATTTATTCGGTCGGATACGACCCGGTCAAAGCCAAAGCGCTTGCAGAGCAGGAGGGTCTTGTCGGTCAAACAATCCGCATAATCACAAACGGAGAACAGCAATTCATCACAACGGCTGAGATCATTCAGAATAACCTTTCGGATATAGGTATCAATGCGCAGATCGTAAACTATGATCAGGCAACCTGGATTGGACTGATTATTGATCAGAATAACTTCGAATTAGCACTTTGGTTCGTAACATCCCCGGCCTTTTCAGCGATGGATTCATTGAACATGTACCCGCAGTTCATTCCGCTTGGTTGGAATGGACCGGATCGTGATGAATACATAAATATCAGCACAAAGGGCGTGTCCACATTTTCTGCCGAGGATCGCAGTGGTATGCTTTATGATCTCTTGGCGCTCCATGAAGAATACCTTCCGTGGTACGCGCTATCAGAAATGGCTATAGCTTATTCGACCAGCAAGGAAATCGGCGGACTCAAAATAACTCCCAACGGCGGAATCAACTACCCCGAATTATATTGGGCTAATTAAAGGACCTTCCTTTAGCTTACGGCCGATGAAGGCATAGTAAACAAGTAATAAACAGAGTCGCTCCTCTACTTGCGCTTTGTCGCAGGATAGAGGGGCGAATTCTTTGCTGCGCCCGGCGTGGGCGCAGCATCTTTTGATTAAGGACTTCGTATAAGACGCCGCGCATTTATTCCAGGAGTATTTTAAGCAACGTGATCCAATATCCCTCCAAATCGATCTGGTACAGAACCTTTCTGGCGTAAGCGGGATTGTCGGTTATAATGTTATCAACGCCCAGGCGGCTCATCCTCTGGAAGTCGCTATTCGAGTTTACGGTCCAAACGTAAAGAATTTTGCCGCTCTGGTGTATTTTCCTGACGATGTCCCAGCTGACCTGAGTCGACTTTATACTGAAAAGGTCCACAGCGTCATTTGTGAGCACGTTGGGCTGAAACCGAAACATAATATAGCCCGTATGGATGTTTGGGTCAAGCTCCTTAATTTTCTCCAGACAAGGGAGGTTGGTTGACGTCACAATACATTGCCAATACATATCGTATTCGCTGATCAGCGCGACGATCTTCTCCTCAAGTCCTTCCGCCGGGCTGCGGTACTTCAAATCCAAATTCAGATTGATCCGCCCCTTGCAAAGCTCAAACACCTCCCGAAGTCTCGGTATCCTGACCTCGGAATATTCCTCGCTCAGCCAGCTGCCGGCATCCAAAGCTTCAAGCGCAGCATAGTCAACATCCCAGACGTTTTTTTTAACCCCCGTCGTCCGTCTTAAACTGCCATCATGGAGCAGAACAAGCTCGCCGTCCCTCGTTACCCGAACGTCCAGCTCCACAAAATCTGACTGCTCGCCGATAGCCATTTCAATGGCAGGGATCGTGTTTTCAGGTACGCCGTTGGAGAAGCCCCGATGAGCGGTTATCTTTATGTCGAAAAGATTCACGGAGTTCAGCGCGGAGCCGTTCCTCAGGACATTGATCACCAGGTACAGATTGAAACCAATGATGACAGCCAGCAAAGGGAGAAGGACCCGACGAACGAAGGTCTTCTTTTTCCGCGGCAGTATGACAGCGAAGTCCTCCTTGTCGTCGTTTTTCGGGGCCAGATTATAATGATGAAAGAGCTGCGTACCCAAAGCAAAATTCCCGATGGTTGTGACAAGGAATATGACTAAAATGAAATAACTTTCTATATTCTCACTGATGGAGATGAATACGGCGATTGCCGAGCTTTTTTCAAACGCCGCCGAAACAATGAGCATTGTGAAGGCCATGGTCAGGAAATAGAGCAGCAGCAGAATAGTTATGATGGCCGCGTTCCATCCGAGGAAATAAAGAAATGTACGTATGGGTCTGTGCTTCCGGAAGTCACTTCCGCTCTTTACGGCGCTGGTACAGTCAGTATGCGCGACGCCGCAATAATGAAAGACAAACATACTCCGATATATCTTCAGCAGCAGCGCCGCCGCTATCAGAAATGCAACGGTGAGCCAAAATATACGGCCTTGGATTTCACCAACAACAAACCTCAGTAACCTGATTTTCCTTGCGGCAAAAAACAGAGCGGGCAGGTTGAATACAATAAGCGTCAGCCACAGCGCGGAGATAAGGCGCAGCTTTCCCTTCACGAGACCGGAGAAGGATCTGTAGGCCGCTGATGCGGTCAGGCGCAATGTGCGGGTCTTCAGCTGCTTCAATTTCAAAGACAAGCAGGTAACGAGGAAATTTACCTCAAACAAGAAAAACAAGCTGACTAAGATGAAAAGAAGGATAAGGATGACACTATTCAAGGGGTTCAGCAGAAAGCGCCCCAGATTGTCGGGCGTCACATAGCTGAAGCCGGATATACGCAGCATCAGGCTGAAGGCATAGTTTATCAAAGGAATGAAGAGCAGAAAAAACAGACCAAGAATGATCCCCTGCCCTATCAGCAGAGGAGTATTATTTCTCAGCAGGCCAAGTGTGCGCCGATAAATCTTTCGTTTGCCGGACATCCTTACCACTTCCTTACAGGGCTGCTGGAACGGCGGTCAAAACAGATTCCTGAGTCATGTGTTTTTAAATTATACAATGTACAGGAGCGGAAGTAAATAAACCGTTGATTTCAAAAGAGTGCTGTTATGGGCAGTTTATCCATGGGTTTCTGTTGAAACAGATTAAGCCGGCAAACCCTCGGGTTTACCGGCTTTGTGGTTTAGCGAAGCTTACGCCAGGTCGAAGCGGTCGGCGTTCATCACCTTATTCCAGGCCGACACAAAATCGTTCATGAATTTTTTCTGTGCGTCGCCGGAGGCGTAGACCTCCGCGATGGCACGGAGTTGGGAGTCGGAGCCGAAAATGAGGTCGACGCGGGTGCCGGTCCATTTCAGTTCCCCTGTCTTGCGGTCACGACCCTGATAGACGCCTTCCTCCGATGACGGCATCCACGCCGTACCCATGTCCAGGAGATTGACAAAGAAGTCGTTTGTCAACGCTTCCGGCTGCTTTGTAAAGACGCCGTGCTGCGACTGACCAAAGTTGGCGCCTAGGACGCGCATGCCGCCGATGAGGACCGTCATCTCCGGTGCTGTCAGGGTTAAAAGCTGCGCGCGGTCAAGGAGCATTTCCTCAGGTGTTGCGGTATACTTGGCCTTTTGGTAATTTCGGAAGCCGTCGGACTTCGGCTCAAGCACTTTAAAGGAAACGACATCCGTCTGTTCCTGCGCCGCATCCGTGCGACCGGGCTTAAAGGGCACGGTCAGCGTGCAGCCGGCGTTTTTGGCCGCCTGCTCAATAGCGGCGCAGCCGCCGAGGACAATGAGGTCTGAAAGCGATACCTTCTTACTGCCTGTCTGCGCGCCATTAAATTCTGCCCGGAGCTTTTCAAGGACGGAGAGCACCTTGCCGAGCTCCGCCGGCTCGTTGACCTCCCAGTCCTTCTGGGGCGCCAGGCGAATGCGCGCGCCGTTGGCGCCGCCGCGCTTGTCGGAGCCGCGGAACGTGGACGCCGACGCCCAGGCTGTTTTGACAAGCCGGGAGACAGAAAGACCGGAGGCCAGTATTTTGCCTTTGAGCGCTTCTGTATC
>CAZJCH010000249.1:0-4558 GCA_964544005.1 uncultured Papillibacter sp. | reverse complement strand
CAAGCGCGTAGTGGACTTACACCACCAAGTTATCGCCCATGTCGGGCGCACAAGTAAGAGGCGCGCTGTCGGCTGACAGCGCGCCTCTTAATATGTCTATTTCTGCTTTTGCTCCTGCTCCCGTTTATAATCGGTAACGGCCTGAAATACATCCGCTTGGCCGAGGCCTGTTTTCTCGCAAATCTCCGCCAGATCCGTATCTAATTGGAACATGGCGACCGCCATAATACTTTGTCGGTTCTTGACGTAGCCCAGCTCCAAATCTTCCAGAACCTCAATCACGGTCATAAAGTGATGGTGATTGTAATGCGGCTCCGCCATTGAAACAATATCCAGCTTTGCTTCCTCAATGGCAGTCAGCGCATTTTTGAAATCAGCCAGACAAGTCCCGGCAAACTCCTTGACGGTATCGACATAAAGGGGATTGATGCTGCCGACTTCCTTTGCCAGCTCAATCATTTTGTCAAACGCTGTGTGTTCACCGGGCTTTCCTAGGAAGTCATAGCCGCCGGAGATGAAATATCCGCGGTTTTTCGCCTCGTTGGCTTATGCCCGCATAACAGCGGGGCTATGAGCATATGCAAAGGGCCTAAGTCGGTTATCCTCCATCGACGGCTCCTCCTCTGTAAGTGTCAGAAATAAGTGTCGGTTTTTTGCCGCATATTTTCCGAACGCACCTATTTTTGATGTTTTTTAATGCAACTTCTCTATTATTTTCTGAATAATCGGCCTGTAAGCTGCCGTTAAGACCGTAAGTGTCATGTTGTCCAGACGGAGGCGGGCTTTTTCTGGGCAAAGTGAAGAATCTTACTGGAGTGCCTTGATTATTCTTTGCCAATAGGATAAAATGACGTTGGAAACACAAATAAGTGGCAGAGTATAGCGGGCACCAGCTCGCTATATTCTTATGAAGAGTGACATGATCGCTCGACACAACAGCCTTAGGCTACACCGCACTCCTATTATACCCACGCCCCGGTCTTTTAGCAAGGGCAGTATGGTCAAATGGGTTATCATGGTGTACCCTGAGTGATCAGGCGGTGTTAGGTAAAACGCTCAACACCGCAACATGAAAGGGACTGAAATGATGAAAACCAGATGGACTCAATTGCTGTCGTTGCTACTATGTGTGGTAACTATGGTAGCGATGGCAATCCCCGCAAGTGCGGCATCATCCTCTGAGCTTCGGTTTACCAACGAAGAATTGCTGGAAATGGGAGCACCGCTCAATTTGGGTGAGCGGAAATGGTCAAGCAAAGTCAGTGCATACTTTAGTGATCCGGAAAGCAAATACGCATTAAGCTCGGCTGATGGCGTAGCCGGTTATTATTACTATTGGGATCGCCAAGGAAATGCACATAACGTTAAAGATATCATAGGCGATGGATATTATCAATTTGCACCTTTTTTTGAGGGGCTGGCTGCTGTGATAAAATACAATAAGGATGCTCCCACTAAACCGGTGGATATGCGTTTTACTGTGGGCTATGTGAACGAAAACGGCGAGGAAGTGATCTCTTGCCAGTACAATGTCATTCCGAACACTTTCAGTCAGGACTACTTTACCAGCCGATTTAAGGATGGGTATGCATACGTTTATAAGAGTGATGGTAAAAGCAGCGCACATAATGTAAGCGGCAGTATTGCTAAAATCAACAAGACCGGACAGATTGTCGGTGACTGGGAGGATTACGGCACATTTTTGACCTATGACATCCGCACTAACATTCAAAACGAACCAATTTTCCGCCAACTGCAGTTAGTCAGTGGTGTATATAGCGGTTTCCGTGACTACTCCTGCGATCAATTCGCCATTGTGAACCAGTGGGGATCGGGTATGGACTATGACCGCACATTCTGTCCCATCACTGCGGACGCGATTGTGGTGCCTACCTACCAATGGGAGCCGTTTAAAATCACGGCTGTGACGATTGACTGTGCCAATCTAGGTTTGACCATGCCGGCACCGGCCACTCGTTATCAATCCACCGCCAAGCTGACCAGCGCCGTTTTAGCAGACCTTGACTACAACACATTTGACGTTACCGTCACAAACCCCACCGATAAATACGACAGCGGAACCGTGGCTCTGGTGCTGGCCTCCGGTCAGGCTTCCGTCCACTTTGTGGACTATGCCCTCGGCCCCCATGAAAGCAAGGTATATACCCTCTCCGTAACCGGGCACATGGGGAATACTTCGGGGGAGCTTTATGTAGTACTCACTTCCGGCTGGGGTGCCTACCTGAATGCGGATATCATCACCTTCAGCGATGATGAAGATTTGGAAGCTTATCGTGCGGCTGTCCCATATGAGAAAAACGATAAATATTACAGCGGACTTAAAGACCTGGGCTATGTTGTCTGCTATGGACAGCCGGGAGACGACTGGCTAAAAAACTACACCGGCATAAAGCGCCATGACCAGCCCTATCAGTATTCTGACATCACACATTCAATCTGCAAGCCCTAAGGAGGACATATAAAATGAAAAAACTTTTATCCTTTGCTTTAGCCCTGACCCTTTCTATGACATTGCTTGTTGCCCCTGCTTTTGCCTGGGAGTCTCATCCGGTGGATATGGATGAAGTTGGTGTGGATGTTGGCGCCAGCGACTGGGCGGTTGACGAGTTAAAGGCCGCATATGAGGCCGGGCTGATTCCCGAATTCACCGGAAATCCCAAATTCAAGGATACCATAACCCGTGAACAGTTTGCCGAGCTGGTAGTGAAACTCACCGAGAAAGTGGTTGGCAAGGAGATCACTCCCGCCGCCGATACGACCTTCACCGACTGCATGAATCCCTCCGTACTCAAGGCTTATGCCGCCGAAATTGTCAGCGGCGTGGGCAACGATCGTTTCGATCCGAATCAGACCTCAAACCGTGAACAGATTGCCACAATGATGGCGCGGGCAATCAGTTTCATTGAGCCGAGGATTGTAAATGACATTGCAACAGCTGATCCTGATTTGAGTAAATTCACCGACAAGAATCAAGTTTCCGCATGGGCTATCAGTGGCATGGGGCTTTTGGCCGCGAATGGCTTAATGAAAGGCACAAGCGACACCACTTTGTCCCCCAAGGCATCCTGCACAGTAGAGCAGAGCATCTTATTTGTGTATCGGTTGTATGAGCGAAGCCAGATAACGAAGGGATAGTGAATGGCCTGCCCAACGCCATTATGGTGGGTACCTCTGCGACTACCCTGTCCCCTAAGAACATCTGTACGGTGGAGCAAAGCATTCTGCTTCTGTATCGCGTATATGATAATTTTTAAGCAGCCCAATAACGAAGAAATGACTAGGAAAAGCATCGGCGTGGCGGGAAAACCTGCCGCACCGGTGCTTTCTCTTATATAAAAAACTATATATGTTTTATAAAAGTCCTCACCTATTTTATAAAACTTAAAGCAATGGTTATAAAACCGTAGACATCAGTTAGAAATTCAAAGACATAGTGGCTAAAAACCTACGCTTAGTCTATAAAAACCTGGGGACAATTGCGAAAACTCTAAACACTGGTTATAAAATCGTTGGTACATCGCAAAAAATCTGCGGCTATTTTTATAAAATCAAATACACTTGTTATAAAAGCATAACACAGTTGTTAAAACCGCACCGGACAGTGATACGCCCGCAAACCGCCCCGCCCCCACCTGCACCTATTGGCAATTTTGCTCTTTCGGTTTGAGTTCTGTGCCGACTTTGCCGCAAAAACGCCTATCCGCCGCTAACTGGAATATATAAAAGCGCTGCAGCAAATAAAACGGAACGGTTGGGATTGCCACAAGCCCAATCGTTCCGTTTTATTCTATAGGCGAATCAGTGCCCGCAACGCTCGCAACCGTCGCAAAGATTCTTAGTGATGCAGGCGGGCGGGTCTAGAAGCTGGATATAGAAATCACTCGGCAGCATAGGACACGATTCCTCCGTGGCCTGGACGGGAATCTGTGCAGGGACTGCTTCTTCAGGTGCGCTTTCATCGGAGGTCACCACTGCCGGTACTCCTTTATACCGTCTGCCTGTTCGCGTGCTTTTTTTGCAAGGTCGGTGTAGAGTCCAAATTCATGCTGCTGGCATACCTCCATATATGTTTTGTCGACGCGTTCGTTACGAGGAAGCGGGACGTCCTGATCAATAAGGATATTCTGAACCTTGCGAATATCGACCGCGCGTACGCTTACACCGTCTTGAACAGCGACTGCGGCTGCGACGCCGGCGGCTTGGCCCGTGCCGACACATTGCGGGATGAGGTTAAGCCAGTCTATTGCCACATTGTCCGCAGAGATATGACGCCCCGGGGCAAGGATGTTATCAATCGTCTTCGGCAGGAGCGCCCTGTATGGTATCTCGACCGGGCCGCAATCGTTGATCATGCAGATTGTGGAATGCCATGCTATCGTGTCGTCATGTTTGGTGGCGAAAGCGAAGTCGTTGGCCGTCATGACGTACTCTCCCTTTAAGCGGCAGCTTCCGCGCGTGCCAAGTTGGGGAGCGATGTCATATAGAAACGATTTACCGAACGCGACGGGGCATGCCTCCTTAAGATATTTGATAACGT
>CAZJCH010000248.1:0-4562 GCA_964544005.1 uncultured Papillibacter sp. | reverse complement strand
CAACTATATAATTCTTACCGAACCACACGTCTAACGTGTGGTTTTGGTATACAATGAGCGGATGAGTCGGTACTCATCCGCTTTCTGTTTTCTTTCTATATGCGGTGCTTGTTGTTAAGCATCAGACTCAGCGGAAGGCTGCACATACGTGCTGTGAAAAGCAGTATGATTGACAATGCATTTCTAACTGATATAATCGACGTCGGCATATCTCAAAAGCGTTCGATATTTTCGGAGGTAAACAATGTATTGTGCAAATTGCGGCAGGAAGCATGATGGCGGGAAGTTTTGTATGTACTGCGGAAAAGAGATAACGCCTGGTACATATACAAGCAGCGCGCCGGCGCCTGCGGCGCGGAAGACAAACAAAAAAGCGTTATTGGCGGTCATTGGGGCCGCTGCCGTTGTTCTGACTGTCGTTCTAGTGGTGATGCTGAGTAAACCGGGAGACAGATATCCAATCCCTTATTACAGCGATCCCTATACGAATACACAGGAATTCGTTCCGCCGCCTTTGGATTTTTCAGACGATTATGATAATTATTACGATGACGACTCGTATAACTACGACGATTCCTATGACTACGGCAATGCTTCATTTACATGTCCTTCCTGTCATGGCAGCGGAACATGCCCAATCTGCAACGGAACGGGACAGTACAGCATGTACGGCAACGAGCTCTCGACTTGTACGGCATGTTATGGAACGGGTATATGTTCGATCTGCGACGGAGACGGGGTTGGATAACAGCCTCAAAGGAGTTTTATGAACAAACCGGAATACCTGGGTTTTGAGACGGGGCCCATACGCCCGCCCAGCGAGCACGCAAGCCTGCTGCTCCGGATTACACGGAACTGCCCGTGGAACAGGTGTAAATTCTGTACCCTATATAAGGGCAAGACGTTCAGTATACGAAGCAAGGAAGATGTCAAGGCGGACCTCGACGCCGTGCGGTCATGCATTGACGCTTTTCAGGAAATGCTGAGCCGGCCGGATAATGAGACAGAAGGGATACACCGTGCGCTGCTCTCACGTCTTGGTGAAAACGGACATGCTGCGTATCAGGAAGCCTTGGACTGGTTTCGCGCCGGGATGGAATCCGTGTTTTTGCAGGATGCGAATACAATGCTTGTTAAGCCCGATGATCTCGTTGAAATACTGGAATATCTGCGCGCCTTATTCCCGGAGGTCAGGCGCGTCACGTCTTACGGACGGTCTCATACCGTCGCCCGGATTTCCGATGAAAGCTTAACGCGGCTGGCCGGAGCCGGGCTTAACAGGATCCATATCGGCATGGAGTCCGGCTCGGACACGATCCTGAAGCTTGTTGACAAAGGTGTGGACAAACAAACGCACATCATTGCCGGGCAAAAGGTAAAGGCGGCGGGCATCGAGCTGTCGGAGTACTACATGCCCGGCCTCGGGGGCAGGGAATATTCCAGGGAGAACGCTTATGAGACAGCGGACGCGCTGAACCAAATCAATCCCGATTTTATAAGAATCAGGACGCTTTCGGTTCCGCGCCGCGCGCTTCTTTACAATGACTACGAGGACGGTATTTTCACGCGCGCAAACGATACGGACGTGGTCCGCGAGCTGCTGCTGTTCGTCGAGGCCCTGGATGGGATTACAAGTGTTATAAAAAGCGACCATATCGTGAATCTGATATCCGAGGTCGATGGAAAGCTGCCGAAGGATAAGGAGAAAATGCTCCGGGCACTTCGTTGGTATCTCGCTTTGCCGGAGGAAGAGCAGCTCCTCTTCAGAGTGGGCCGTCGGACCGGGCTCATAAACAGCGTCGCCGATTTTGGTAACGGCGGCACGCGGGACGCGGCGGCTCGGCTCTGTGAGAAATACGGCATTCATCAAGACAATGCGGATCATATTATCAGTAAACTGATGAACCGGTTTATATGATGTCTCAGCGCTGGCACAACAGCTTTACAGCCTGGCACCGTTTTCAAAACGGAGTCAGGCTTATTTGTCGTACGTTGCCATTTTTATGTTGCCAAGCGTATATTTTTATGGTAGCATATTTTTACTCATTAAAGAAACAGTGCGTTTATCTACTAAAGATGCAGCGATTTTACTTATTAAAGAAGCAAAGGGCGCCGTCTGCCGCCCTTTTAATTGAGAAAGTTATAAGGAGATGAGAGATTCTATGAAGACAAAATGGTTCAGGAACATTATTGTCATGGCGCTCGCCGGCTTAATGCTGCTGTCGGGCATCTCATGCGCGTCAAAGAAGAAGATTAAAATCGGCGCGATATTCGCTGTGACAGGCGCGGCAGCCTACCTTGGTGCGCCGGAAGAAAAAACTGTCATTATGCTTGTGGATGGGATCAACAAGAACGGCGGCATCAATGGCCAGGAAGTGGAGCTTATTATTAAAGATTCAGCCGGCAAAGCCGAAAGCGCCCTGTCCTTCGCCAAGCAGCTGATTGAGGAGGACCAGGTCGTCGCGATTATCGGCCCAACCACCAGCGGTGAATCGACGGCGATCAAGGATCTCTGCGAGAGCTCGAAAACGCCGTTGATCTCATGCGCCGCGGCTGAAACCATTGTCGACCCGCAAGCGCACTATGTTTTTAAAACGCCCCAGAAGGACAGCTATGTTGTCAGATGGATTTATGAATCCATGAAAGAGAAGGGCATTACTCAAATAGGCATATTGGCCTCCCTATCCGGTTTTGGCCAGGGCGGCCTGGCCCAGCTTGAAAAATACGCCGGGGAATATGGTATGACCATTGCAGCCAGCGAGTCGTATGACCCCGCGTCGACAGACCTTACAGCACCGCTTGCGAAGCTGCAGGCCAGCGGCGCTGAGGCTATCATCAACTGGTCGATTGAGCCGGCCCAGTCTATCGTCGCAAAAAACATGAAGCAGCTGAATATGGAGATCCCACTCTATCAGAGTCATGGCTTCGGCAATATCAAATATGTCGAGGCTGCCGGCGAAGCGGCCGAAGGGATCATCTTCCCCTGCGGCAGATTGCTGATTGCCGATGCGCTTCCCGACGAGCATCCTCAGAAGAGCCTTCTCATGGATTACAAGACGGATTATGAGGCGCTTTATAAAGAAGAGGTCAGCACCTTCGGCGGCCACGCCTACGATGCGTTTCTCCTTTTGAAAGCGGCGATTGAGCAAGCCAAAAGCACGAACCGGGATGATATTGCAAATGCCCTTGAAAAGATCACGAACCTGCCCGGAACCGCCGGTATTTTCAATATGTCTTCAACGGACCATAACGGCCTTGGAATGGACTCTATCGTGCTTTTAACCGTAAAGGACGGCAAATTTACAATCTACGGCTAAAACATATGACGCGTATTGATATTAACATATAAACAGAGCAGGAAAACGCCATGAATACCGACATACTGATACAACTCTTTTTTTCCGGACTGACATACGGAAGCATTTATGCTGTCGTTGCGATCGGCTTTAATATCATATATAACGCGACGGGGATCATCAACTTCGCACAGGGCGAATTTGTCATGCTCGGAGGCATGTTCGCGTATACGCTGACCCCGTTTTTACCGCTCTGGGCCGCAATTCTCTGTGCCATTGCTTTAACGGCTCTGGTTGGCTGCCTTGTGGAATTGGTGTTTATCCGCTCCTTGAACAAAATGAGTATTATGAAGCTGAATGCTTTGGCCTTCGGTACCGTATTGCTCGCTTGCTCCGTATTGCTGCGACGTTCGCTTGGCCCACTCCCGTTTCTGGCCGTTGCCGTTGGAGCGGCGGCCGTTGTTGTTATTTTTTTAAGCCTTATGTGGTATCGTTTACCCTCTTTCAGGAGCCTGTTCAACAAAAAGACAAAGCCGGATGTCCTTCGCATGATCGTTGTGACAATCGGAATTTCCATTATATTGAGGGAAATCGCACTGCAGGGCTGGGGTGAGCAGGTCAAAACGATTCCGTTTTTCACTGGGAATGAGACAAGCTCCATCGCTCTGTTCGGTGCCCATTTTTCTCCGCAAATACTGTGGGTGCTGGGTATCACAGGGCTCGTTGTACTCGCGCTGTCTTTATTTTTCAAGTACTCCCTGACCGGCCAGGCGATGCGCGGCTGCGCGGACACAACCGAGGGCGCAAGCTTATGCGGCATCAATCCGCAGCTTGTGGTCAATTTGTCTTTTTCACTCAGCGCCGGAATCGGCGGCCTGGCGGGCTGCATCATCGCGCCGCTGACTCAAATACAGTATACAATGGGAAGCGAGCTGGCCATCAAAGGCTTTACCGTTGCAATTTTCGGCGGCCTGGGCAACAGCATGGGCGCGCTTTCCGCCGGGGTGATCCTGGGGCTTCTGGAGGCCTTTGCGATCCTTGTTTTCCCCGAAGCCTATAAGAACATTATCACGATCGGCATTCTGATGCTGGTGCTGTTTTTTAGACCGGGCGGACTGTTCGGAACAAAAAAATCCCGCAAGCTGAAGGAGTCGTAGTATGGGCTGGAAGATTTACAGGCTCCTTGTTGTTTTAATGATTTTCGTGATCGTCATCCCTGTCATAACGTCGCTGTCCGGCACGAATTTTTACCTGACGCAGCTGACA
>CAZJCH010000247.1:549-4607 GCA_964544005.1 uncultured Papillibacter sp. | reverse complement strand
ATACTGAGCGTCTGGATCGTATCGCCCAGCTCGGAGACGGCGCCGAAGCGGCCGCCGGCAGCGTTTCTGTTGTAGTCGCCCAAGGCGACCTTGTCCACGGTGTAGACCTTAATGCTCTGCGCGCCGTCGAAGTCGTACTTCTTGCCGGCGTACGCGTCGGTTATGGACTGCCCCTTAAAACGCTCCGCGATCAGCGACGCGTATTTTGTTGTGAGATTGACTGACATATGTAATGTCCTCCTTTGTTTAGGCTCCGAGAGCGGACGCGCAATGCGCGTCCCCACATGGACGCCTCATGATTGCTGTAGGGACGGCCATTGGCCGTCCATTTTCAACCGTCGTACCAATCGTCCGCGATGGCGTCGCGCGGCTTCACGCTGCCAAAGGAAAAGCGCGAGCCCGCGGACCTTGTTTTGTTCTCGGTGCTTTTTTTAAGTGCCCCGCTCTCGGCCCGGAGCTTATTGAGCTCCCAGGCCTGATAGGCGGAGAGGAGCGTTTTACCCCCGGCGACCGACTGCCAGACCTCGTTAGGTATGCTCTTAGGGTCGATGCCGGTGCCGTACTCGCCCAGGAATTCGCGGATCTCCTCCTGCCGCTTCAGGGCCGTCGTATCGGTCTGAACGACAGCGTCGTACTTCCCGCGGATCCTGTCGTAGTCGAGGCCCTTCTGCGCCAGGGTGATCACCTCGTCGCGCCCGACGTTCCGGACCGCGCCGAGATGCTTCAGCGTAAAGCTCTGGTCTGAGCCGCGGCCGTCCGCCGTCCCGCCGCCGTCCTGCTCCGGCGCGTCTTCCTCTTCCTGTTCCTCGCTTTGAGGCTCCGGCTTGTCACCCGGCGGACTGTTCCAGTCCTCGTCGATGGCCTCCGGATCATTCAGGTCAATGTTTTCCTCTTCCATAAGAATCCCTTTCTCGCCTATGGTCGGGCGATTTATTCACAGGGGCTGGTCTGCCCCTAAAATTCCCCTCAAAAGCGACGTTCCGTCGCTTAGGGAGGGGAATTTTATGTCCTGCCGTTTCCCCTATCTCCCTATCCCCGTCTTGTTGATGGCCCGCTGCAGTGCGGCGTAGCCGCCGCCGGTGGGGATTGGGGGCTGGGCGCTGGTCGCTATCACCTGACCGGCGCCCGAACTCTTACCCGCGGCGCCAGTTCGCGCGAAAGGGTTCTGCGGCATTTGCATCTGCTGCGCTTTGGCTGCCTGCGCCTCTTTAAGCTTGTCGACAAGCTCCTGCTGCTTGGTGATATAGCCGTTGGGGACGCGCTCCAGGTAATCGATCAGATCGATCTTCCCGCGCACCAGCAGATTGTCCAGTGTCTGCATGGAGGCGATCTCGCTCCAATAGGCCGACGCGCCCACGTCCAGCTTCAGCGACAGTGAAAGCCCCTTCAGCTGCCCGAAATCGAACCGGGCCGGCATTTTCTCGCCGGCTTTGATATCCGCCATGGCTGCCACGGGGGCGAAGCCCTCCGGCTGGTCGGCGAGCACCTGCCGGGAGCCGTAATAGCTCCCCATAAAATCGATATAGATGCGCCCCAGATCCTCGAGGCTCTCGAAGAGGTTCTGGCGGGTCAGCTCGTTGGGGGTGGCTGCCGCCCGCTGCAGAGCGATGATGGCCGACGTGTTGTCGGGCCGCGTGTCGCCGAGCGCGACGCTCGTCGCGCCGAGGAAATTCTGCGTGTAGCCCACGGCCAGCTCGATAAACTGGGCGATCTGCGGCGAAATTTGCGCCGGGTCGATGATCCGCGCCACGCTGCCCACATCTCCGCCGCTCACAGGGATCGCCGCGCCCACGCGGTTGTCCCACTTTGAAACACGCGTTTTGTCGTAGACGATTTTGGGGTAGGCCGTCGTCATGAGGGAAATCATGCTCATGGCGAACAGCTTGTTGATGAAGATCTGGTTCGGAATGAGCCCCGTGATCATCGCCTGCCCGTGGTAGCTGTCCTGGACGAAGTCCCAATTGAGCCACGTCACCGGGTAAAGCGTGAGCCCTAAATCCCACGGCCCCTTGACGACGGCGTTCTTCGTCGTCTCAATTCCCCAGATTGTCCCCGTCTCCTTGTTCCGCCAGAGCTTTAACAGGACGGTCACCTTGTCGTCGGCGAGCTTCTCGGGGTCTATATTCCTGTCGTCGCTGTCCGCCGTGATGGCGCCCGGGTCGGGGCAGCCGTTCTCCTGTGCCCGCTCGCGGACATCGGAGAGCAGCTCGCGGCTTGTGATGAGGATGTACGGCTGCTTCTGGACGCGGCGGTTGTTGACGTTGCCGAAAAAGACGCGGGTGTTCTCAATGATTTCGGTGACGATGGCGCCCTTCACCGGGTGCCCCATGTCGATACCGGGGTCCCAGTAGGTGTAGGTACAGCCGTCGCCGTCGACAGCGGCGTTCCGGAGGTATTCGCGCAGCAGATTGACGATCCTGTTCTGCTCAAAGAGCGCCTCGAACTCACGGTTAACGGCGCTTATGATCATGCCGTCCCCGCCCTTTTCCGCAGCGCCGCCCAGGACGGACGCCTGCAGCTTGACGTTGTTGGAGGTGATGCCCGCCACGGTGAACAGGACGACGCGTTTTAAGAAATTAAACACCGGCGTCGGCAGACCGCCCGCCGTCACGCCCTCCCACTGCTTCCCGACAAAAAAGTTCTCGTTGGCGCGCACCGTTTCATACAGGCCTTGCCGCGTATTGAAGCCGAGACCCTGCTGGTACTCCTTCCAGACGCTCTCCGCATCCGCCTTTTTTATAGCCATCAGTCACCCTTCCTTCCGTTTCCCGTGAGCTGCCCCGGGATCAAAGCCTCCGCCGCCGTCCGCAATTCCTCCGCTCCGGCGGATCTGTGGCTGTAGTTTAGAATGCTGGCGACGCCCTCGGAAAAGCGGCGTTCCGCCTCCTTCGCGCCCGGCTCCGTCTCCCGCATGTCAACCTGCCTGGCAAAATCGCTGAGGCGCGCGTCATAATGCTCCTTCAGGCATTCAAGGTGCTGCTCCGTCCGGACGGCCAGCCGCCAGACGTATGCCCAGCATAAAACAATACTGATACCGGCAACAATTTTTAAAAGCAGAACGATAGAAATCATAGTCCCTCCCGTAACTGTCTTGCGACGTATTTCGTTTGCACGCTCCCATTATACTACGAATTGCGTTACATTGAAATACTCTGTCCACCCTAAATTTAAAAAAAGAAAAAGCAGGGGGCCGGTTCTCCTGCTTTTTGTCGATTTTTGTTAAATAACGCTTGACACTGCCCGTCGATTATACGATTATTGAGTTATCATAATTGCATAATAAAACCATTACAGGGAGGTATAGAATGTTTACGCAATATTTTGGCAATTACTTGTACGAAGCCGGCGTCCTCTCGTCAGAGCAGTTCAAGGAAGCCCTGCGCCAGATGAAGGACAAGCGCGCGCGGCTCGGCGTACTGGCGATCGAAGCCGGTTTCATGACGCCTTCCCAGGTTGAGGAGACCTTTTCCCGGCAGCTGCAGGTAGACAAGAAGTTCGGTGAGCTCGCGAAGGAAAGCGGCTATCTGACCGACGCGCAGCTTCAAAAGCTGCTGGCCGGGCAATCGAGCCCCTTTGCCATCTTCAGCCAGGTTATGATCGACGGCGGCTTCATGACATACGCCGAGCTGTCATCTCAGCTTGAAAATTACAAAAAAAAGTGCGGCCTGTCGGCCGAGAGCTTTAAAAAATTCCAGGAGGGCGATATCTCGCCCGTACTTGAAACGCTGCTCCAGGCCCAATACGGCGATCCGCGGCATAACAAACTTGCCCGCGCCTATGTTGAGCTGTTTTTCAGGAATGTCACGCGCTTTGTCAGCGACAACGCCGCCCTCGGCGGAAAAGCCGCCTTCGGAAGTAAAGCAGCCTCGTCCGTTTCGGGCGGCTGGACGGCTTGTCAGCAGTTCAGAGGAACGCTGAATATGACAACCTGGTACACCGGCAGCGAGGCCGCCATGCTCTATCTTACCGGCCGG
Organism: uncultured Papillibacter sp.; assembly: GCA_964544005.1. GTDB lineage: Bacteria > Bacillota > Clostridia > Oscillospirales > Oscillospiraceae > Sporobacter. The sequence continues at coordinate 633 of CAZJCH010000247.1, read as the reverse complement.
TTTGCCAAAGCCGATTATACGGCGTTTGATGCGCTGGCGCGGGACGTTGCGGGCGAATTTTTAAACTGCACCAACGGAATTTTT
>CAZJCH010000247.1:0-532 GCA_964544005.1 uncultured Papillibacter sp. | reverse complement strand
CGGCCAACGCACTCGAGCTTGGCGTTGATTTGGACCTTGACCCGCAGTATGTTACAAACGACTTCAAGAGCCCGCAGGCAAACGATCTGCTCTGCATCCATTTTTCAATAGAAAACCATCAGTATCAGTTATGTCTTGCGTTTTAACGCATTCAAGGAAGGGAGAGCATTCATGTCTCGTATATTGATCGCGGACGATTCCATATTCATGCGCTCGGCATTAAAAGAAATTCTGGTGAACGCGGGCCACGAGGTCGTCGGGGAGGCCGCCACCGGCTCGGAGGCCATTGAGCTATACGGCAAGCTGTCGCCCGACATCGTCACAATGGATATCACCATGCCGCAGCTCGGCGGCATCGAAGCCCTGAAACAGATCAGGGCGCTCAATAAAAACGCCGTCGTCATCATGGTCACCTCCATCAGTAAGCCCGAAAGCGCCGGCGAAGCCCTGAACAGCGGCGCCAAAAGCTATATCACCAAGCCGTTTGACAAGGACAAGGTTTTAAAGGCGATAGGATAAAAAGCAGGGGGAC
>CAZJCH010000246.1:0-4626 GCA_964544005.1 uncultured Papillibacter sp. | reverse complement strand
CCGAAATGAAGGGCGTCAGCGGCGCCGTCCTCTACTGCGACGGCGGCACCTCCGCCTTCCTGCACCCGGAAAAGTATTACTAAACCTGTCGTCTTCCGCCGCTGACCCTCGTATTACTGATTGGTATTTAATTAAAAATAACAAAAGCTCCTCTAAAAAGCGCCCCCTTGGGGGAGCTGCCGCCGAAGGCGGCTGAAGGGGAGCTTGTGCCGCGTCACGCTGGCTCAAACGAGAGGACACTTAAGCCCCTGCCGAAGACGACACAATGTCGACAACGCCGTCTTCCTCCTCATAAACACTGCCGCCTCCGTCAAAACTAAATGACGGAGGCGTTATTATGAAAAAATTCCTGATATCCATATTGGCTGTTGTCACGATATCCGCTCTGCCTGCATCCGCCGCGTCGGCGGCGACCGATATAAGCACCACGCAGATGCAGGCGCAGATTTCATTCTTCAAACAGGCGCTGGACGAATTTGGCGCATCGGCGCCGGAAGACGCCGTGGGGCTCTGGGTGAAGGGCGACGAAACCCGCAACGGCGTTTTCAAGTACGCCGTGGGGAGCGAGAAAATCAAGCAGTGGCTCATCGACAAATGGGGCGCGCCGGAAAAAAATTTCTGGATCATCGGCGGCTCCAGCCCGTGGCTTTCCGGGCACGAAATCGTGAGCAAAACCGAAGTGTCCCCCACAGAGCGCCGTTACGGCGTCAAATATTACTGGATGTCCTCAACAGGCCCGTCAGAACCCACCCTCGAGCGCCTGACGGTGACGAAGGAAAAGGACAAATGGTGCGTCAGCAGGGTCACTCCCGTTACCGGCCCGTCTAATTACTGAGCGGCATGCCTCGGCCTGTCGCTAAATATGCAGCCCCTTGCCCAGTTCTTTTTTGATATTGTCCCCCTGAAAAATAATAATCGCCGCAAGAAATATCACGCTGCCCGTGACGCAGATGATCGACGGGTACAGCGTATTCACCCAGCCCAGCGCAATAAACAGCACGGGAATGATGCCAAACAGGCAGGCGATAAACGCGTATGTGACGTAGATTCTGATACCAAGCTTCATGATCTTCGCCGTAATATACATGACAATGATCTCCGCCACATAGACAATCGGGATAAAGTAATCCAGCGACCAGCCCCGCCAGCCCGTCACCAGGTCCCACAAGATGGACAGGCCGGTCACGACGGTCACCTGCCAGACGATTGTTTTCGGAATATTATGTCTTTTTCTCAGAACGATGATAAGTCCGAGCCACATGCTGGCAAGTCCGAACAGCACGTAAATCGGCCAGTTCACATCCGATGGAAAAAGCAGGCGCAGGGCAAAGCTCGCGATGGCGACGGCAGAAGAAACAAATATCATGATGCGCAGCGCCATATGGCTTTCAAAAGCGGGCGGAATGTCGGGAAAAATCTCTTCCCGGCACGCTTCGGCGTCAGAGGCGGGCAGCGTATTGCCGCACAAGACACAGCGCGCGCCGCCGCCTCTTAGCCGGACATGACACTGATTGCAGTATTGCATAAGGCTTGACCTCGCTTACTGAATATTCGATGAAATTTCAATATCAATCCCAAGATGTGACAGCTGCCTGAAAAACCTCCGCTGTATATCGGTCTCTTGAAACGGCGACGCGAGGCTCACAACAAGCCTGTCCTTGTAAGAGCACATCGTCATCTGCGTTCTGGCGGCGCTTGTGCAGACGGAAAACTGTCGGATCAGCGCGCTGAATTCGGCAGGCATTGTAATTTTACCGATATTGGATACATTTGTCGTCGACTGCGTATTCGAGCTGTTCACGATCCTCCGGATCACAAAGTCCTTGATCGGCAGCGGAACAACCCGTGTTAAAAAGCGCTGCTCAATAGCCATGAACTTGTTCGTCTGGTCATCGAGCTGCTCCTTCGTCAGATTGCCTTGAAAACTCCTGCCGATGCTTTGTATGACATCCTCCAAGTCACAAGAGCCCGTGCTGTAATTGTAGCCGACGTTGATATAACTGAAAAAGTTCCGCATCGTCACCGATTCATAATACTGGCGGAGGTTCACAGGGACAGTTAAAACAACGGGCCGGCTTTTATGAATGGCAGCCCGCATTTCCTTGTAAATCGAATAGCTGTAAAGTGCGGAGAGAAAAACGGTCAGGGTCGTGTTATATTTGTGAGCCGCGTCCAAAACGGCCTGCGCGGACATGGCGCCTTCAATCAGGCTGAACCTGTTATCCTGATACCTGTTGCCGCGCAGCTGATATGCTCTTTCGCCCTTTGGGACCTTCCGTTCCTTGTTCTTTTTGCCAACGCCGACAAAGTGCTTACCAAAGCTGTCGTCCATCTGCCCGCTGATCGACGCATTATCGCACGGCAGGACCGTATGCTCAAAGGCTTCTTTGTTCAACAACCTGAAATACTGCCAGACGATGGCTTGCAAAAATCGCAATGCGCCGGCGCCGTCGGACAGGGCATGAAAAATTTCAAGATTGATTCTGGCGCGGTAATAAAACACGCGAAACAGCAGGTTGGTCCGAAGGCCGATATAAATCGGTGCGCAGACGGTACTCCATTCCTCCTGTACGACAGGCTTGATGTCGCTCGATTCAAGGTAATACCAGAATAAGCCCCTTCTTAAAACAGACTTGTAAAGAGGGAAGTCCTCCAGCGCCGCATCGACAGCCTTTTGCAGCGTATCCGGCTCGACAGCCTCAAAAAGCTCGCAGGTCAGCCGGAACACCTTTGGGTCCTTTATGCTCCACGTGGCCGGAAATATCTTCGAGGCATTTTCGAGCTTCGTCCACTCAATATCCCGCTGCTGCTTCATAGTCCACCGCCCGCATCTTCCTCATCATTTAAAAAGCGCATGATATGCTCATAACACCGGGTCACAGACCGCGCCTTCCTGGGCAGCGACAGAAACCCGTGGATCGCCTCGCTGATCCTGAAGATGCGCACCTCGTTCCCAAATTGCCTCAGCTTGATCCCATATGCCTCGCCCTCATCCCTGAGCGGGTCAAATTCACCCGTGATAATCAGCGTCTTCGGCTGCTTGGAGAGATCGGGCGCAATGATCGGCGCCACATAGGGATTCATTCTGTTTTCCTCATTTTGAGTATACAGCTCCATATATTCTTCTATGCGTTCCGCCGTCAGGACATAGTCCGTGCCGTTATCACGCACCGATTGAAACGGCGAGCTTTCGCTGTGGTCATAATGTGTAGCGGGATAAATTAATATCTGCCTGTCGGGCATAATCGCGCCCTTGTCCCGCGCCATGAGCGACACGACCGCCGCCAGATTCCCGCCGGCGCTGTCCCCGATAAGGGTAATATCCTCCGGAGCGCAATGAACAATACACGGGTCCTTAAAAATCTCCTGCGTCACATAATAGCAGTCCTCAAGACCCGCGGGAAACGGATTTTCCGGCGCCAGCCGATAATTGACCGACACGACGGTAGCCCCCGTCCGCTTTGCCATGTGGGCGCAGATCGGCGTATATGTGTCGATATTGCCCGTCACCCAGCCCCCGCCGTGAAAAAAGATGAGGACCTTGCCGCTCCCGTTCTTCCCGGGTCTAAAAACGCGCACGGGGATTTCCCTGTCGAGAACCATCATCTTATGGTCAAGCGCCCGGAAAATTGGCCGAAGAAGCAGAAACGGCGCGATCAATACGCCCCGGTACAGCTTGTAGTGCTTCTTCACGCTGACAGCAGTGCTCGACAGCAGCTTTAGAATAGCCTTTATTATTGGATTCATGTGTGCGCTGCCTCGCTTTATACCGAATATGACCATACTACAATGTTTCGCCCCTGATATCAAATGTTTTCTAAGTTCCGTAGGGGCAGACCTTGTGTCTGCCCAACTTGTCGGCGTCACTCTGCATCGAGTGCGCAGCTTTACTTATTTGACAACATCGTTTCTCTCCTGTAAAATAATCCCCAATCACGCCGCCTCCGGCGCTCCGTCCCTGTAGGGAACGGTTTTAACCGTTCCTCCGCTCCGGTCCCCGGTCATCCCACAGAACAGGAGAACACTCATATGGCAATACGTACCCTCGTCTATTACGGCGACGAAATATTCAAAAAACCATGCCGCCCCGTCACGGAAATTAACGACCATGTCCGCCTCCTTCTTGACGACCTGGCCGACACCATGAAGGCCACCCCCGGCTGCGAGGTTCTCGCCGCCAACCAGCTCGGCCTCCTCCGCCGCCTCCTCGTCGTCAAAACGGATTCCGGCGTTGTCAAGCTCGTCAATCCCATCATCACCGAACAATCCGGCGAACAGGATTGTCACGAAACCTGCAGCTCCATCCGCGACATCTCCGGCACCACCATCCGCCCCCAAAAAGTCACCCTCGAAGCCCTCGACGAGTCCGGCCAAAAAATCACCCTTACCTACGAAGACGCCCTCGCCCTCTCCCTCTGCCACGGCCTCGACCATCTCGACGGCAAGTTCTTCATCGAACAGGTCATAAGATTCGACAACGAACCTCTTGAAGGGGAATAAAAAAGCCCTCCTTGTCAAAGGAGGGTGGCAGGCACAGCCTGCCGGGAGGATTAGCCCCCCTTGTCAAAGGGGGGTGGCAGGCGCAGCCTGCCGGGAGGATAGCCCTCCTTGTCAAAGGAGGGTGGC
>CAZJCH010000245.1:4212-4657 GCA_964544005.1 uncultured Papillibacter sp. | reverse complement strand
TTCCGTGAAGTTATAGCTCCTGTACAGCGACACGCCGTAATACGCGCGCCCGCCGTCTGTCTCCTCCTCATAGAGCGTGACGAATGACGCCGCCTTGAACGTACCGGGATGCTTTTCGCCGGGGAGAAGCTCCCCTCCGTACCACCAGCCGTCCTCCATGTAGCCGATCACCGCCGCTTCCAGAGCCGTGGTGACTTGATCATCGCCGGAAGGAGATAAATCCGCCTCTTTGGAGAGCAGCGAAACAAGCTTCTCAAAAAGCTCCGGAGACGCGCCGTACTGCTTTATATCACCGAGCGTTTGATTGAACGCGCCACCGGCGGCGTTGCTCCACGTCATCGTGGCCGCCGTCGCGGCGGACCAAGGCCCGAGGAGGACAGCGAGGATGGTCGAAAGGCGTCTCGCGGATCGGCGGTTCACGTCATGCTGCGGGGTGTGCATGGTC
>CAZJCH010000245.1:0-4202 GCA_964544005.1 uncultured Papillibacter sp. | reverse complement strand
TATCTCCGAGCGTTTGATTGAACGCATCACCGGCGGTGTTATATGAAATCTGGCGGGCTCTAGGACCGCCGCTGCCGTCGGGATAGTACCAGGTGAGGGTTTCGGCATTGTCCACAAGCGCCAGGAACAATCCGCCGTAATACATCATCTTCCGGTGTGCTTCTTCCCCGGATAAGACAACCGTCCCGTCTTTGAAACTCACTGTAATACCGTACGGGTCTGTTTCGGTCCGCGGTTCATAGGTGGGTTCAAAGGTGTACTCCCCGATATCGCCCACGCCAAGAGCCTCCAGTATGGCGCCGACGGCGGTGTAGTTGCCGATGTCGGGCGTCTTTAAGGCATAGAGTGTTTCGGCGTATGTGCCGTATACGGCCTTAGGCGATATATCAAATTCGATCCAGACGGTATACTGATCCTCCTCCGTAATCGGGATGTCCTTATCGAAGAAAAAGGTCGTTTCCAGCCTATAGGTTCCTGTTCTTGATAAATCAAAGGCGTGATTATAGTAATTCATGACGTCGGAATCGAACGCCGGCAGCACGTGACCGACAGTGTCGAAGCTGGTTTCCTTCTCCTTTGCACAGCTCACCCATGCATCGTTTTCCAGCTTATAGATATGATAAGCGCTGCCGTAGGTTGCGTTATATTCCGAGTCGTTTTTCCAGTCGACGGTCAGTATATTCAGATTTGCGCTGAGTTCATACGCGCGCATCGAGATGCCCACACCTTCATATTCGGTGCCGCTATTCAGGACGGATAACGTCGCGGCACCGGACGCGTACGGCTCGCCGCTTAGCTCCTTTTTCGGGTTCGTCAGCAGGCAGAGCGCGGCGGCGGCCGCGGCGATCACGGCCACACAGGCGATCCAGAACGCGGGCTTTTTATAGTTCAGCACGTTCCGCACGCGGGTTTTAACGCCGTTTTCACCGAAGGCCAGCGGGCTCCCGGACAGCAGGGGGCGTTTGACGGCGAGCCCGGCCAGCGTCTGGCCGTAGCCTACTCTGGCGCCGGGCTCCAGCGCCCGGAGGACCCGCTCGTCGCAGCTGGTCTCCATATCTCGGCCCGACAGGATGAAGGCCAGCCATACGAAGGGATTGAACCAATGAACGGACAGGGTGACAAATGCCAGCAGCCTGACAATATGGTCGCCCCTTTTGATATGCGCCCTTTCATGGTTCAGCACATACGCGCGGCCTGTTTCATTAAGCCCAAGGGGCAGATAGATTTTCGGCCGGAAAAAGCCAAGAACAAAGGGTGAGGCAATCGCGTCGGTTTCAAAGACATGACCCTCGACGCGGGTCGCCTCGGCCACACGCCTTCTCAGCCTGATATAAGACACCGCGCCGTATATGAGCATGACTGCGAGACCCGACAGCCAGGCGCATACGCCGATGAACAGCAGCAGCTGTGCCATGCTCGTATCCGGCAGCGCCGCGCTTGCCGTCTCCGCCGCGGCGGGCAGGTCGGGCATGCCGCTGCCGGCAGTGCCGAACGAGCCGGTCACAACCGGATTGACCGGTGTGCCCGACACCGGGCCGGTACCCGACGGGATGAACACCATGCCGCCTGATACGGCGGACGGGATCGCGCCGCCGAGCCTGCCGAACACGGAGACGACCGACTCAAACGAGACGGGACAGACAAGCCGGAACAGCACCAGACTCCAAAGCGCATAGGAAATCCACCTCGGCGCGCGCTTTAAGAGCAGGCGGAGAAAAAAAACGAAGACAACCACATATGCGGCCGTGACGCTCATGTTGAGAACTTTTAAAAACAGGTCCCCCATCACGCTTTCCCCCTATTGGTGTCCAGCATTTTTTTGATCTCCTCCGCTTCCTCCGGCGTGAGCTTCTCTCCGCCCAGAAAAGCCGCAATAAATTTCGGCAGTGACCCTTCAAAGGAGCGCTCCAGCACCTGACGGCTCTCCGCTTTCTGAACGTCCTCCCTGTTGACAGCTGATGTGACGATCGTGTTCTCGTTCTTTAAAAGCCCCTTTTCGCAGAGCCTTTTCAGCACTGTGTAGGTTGTGGTGCGCTTCCAACCCAATTGTGCCTCCGCGAGTTTACATAACTCGGGAGAGGCAATGGGCTCGGCGTCCCACACGACCGACAGCAGGCGGTGGTCCGCGTTTGTGAGCTTCAATTCCTGTTCCATGGCGCTTCCTCCAGTCTAATTGTTTAGACAGCTTCAGTCTAACACGTTAGACCGAAGCTGTCAACAGTATGCAAAAAGTAGGAGCAAATTCTTGTTTTTCCGTTTTTTTCTGCTATGATAAGATTATTCCAATGGAGGCGGTATCATGGCGGATGACACTATAAAAACCAGCGCCTTGCTTCGCAGACTGGCAAAAACGCAGGATATCCATGCGTTTTTAGGAAACAACGAGATCATCATAACCGAAAAGCGTTTTTCGGAGCATTTAAACGAGTGGTGCGAAAAAAATCAGCTGATACCCGAACGGGTCATCAAGACAGCACAGCTCGACCGAACCTACGGGCACCAGCTGTTCAACGGCACGCGTCAGCCTTCCAGGGACAAGGTTATTCAACTGGCATTTGGTTTTGGCATGACGGTTGAGCAGACGCAGAGCCTGCTCCGGTCCGCGGGCAAAAATCTGCTGTATCCCAAAATCAAGCGGGACGCGGCGATCATATTCTGCCTGTCGAGGAAAATGGATGTTATTGAAACGCAAAGCCTGCTGGAATCGCTGGGGCTGACCATCCTGGGGGGGAACTGGCGGAATGGAGAATAAGCTGGCTGCCGACTTTCTGCGCCAATATGACGACAGCTGCTACCCGGCGGATTTTACAAAGCGGTATGAGGCAATGGAATGCTTAAACCGAAATCAGGCCGGTGAGACCCTGCTCGTTCGCAACAGAAAAAGCGGCGGGCTGCTTGTCGCCAAATGCTTCTATGAAGGACATCCGCTTTATGAAGCGGCGGAGCCGGAGCCTCTGCGCACCCTGTCCCATCCCGGACTGCCCGCTTTTGCGGAGGAATGCCGCGGCGATGGGATGCGTTGTGTCCTGCGGGAGTATATACAAGGAAAAACGCTGTACGAAAAGAGAGCGGAAGCGCCGTTTACAGAGGAGGACGTGCGTTTTGCAGGCATACAGCTTTGCGGTATCCTTAAGTATCTGCACAGTCAGGACCCCCCTGTTATTCACCGGGATATCAAGCCCCAGAACATCATTATGCGGGAGGATGGCTCCTTAGCGCTCATTGATCTCGGTATCTCCCGCCTTTTCGAGACAGGCGCTCAGGCAGATACCGTGCTGTGCGGCACCCAGGATTTCGCGCCGCCGGAGCAATACGGCTTCCTGCAGACGGACAGCCGTTCGGATATTTACTCCCTTGGCATTTTATTGGCCTGGATGCTGACCGGCAGGGCGCGGCCCATCCGAGAGCCGCGGACAGCCCTTGAAAAAACCGTCAACAGGTGCGCCGCGTTCGCGCCGGACGACAGGTTTAAAGACGCAGACGCCGCGGAACGCGCACTCATTGGATCGCAGCCGGCTTATCGGAAAAAGAAAAGGCTTCTTTTCGGCGCTGCGTCTGTCTTCGCTGGGGCGCTGCTGATCACCGGCTTTATCCTGCTGGGACGCGGAACAGCATCGGCACCGGAAGTCAACACGGAACCGGTGTCTTCCCTTTCCGCACAGGCTGAAGCGGCGGTGCCGTCTCCTTCTCCGCCGGCCGCCGTAAAATCCGCGGCGGGCTTCACGGAGCCGCTGATCGAGGAGGCAGTGCGCCTGATGCTGGGTAAGACGGCGGATGCACCGCTGTCGCCGACGGAAATTGCATCTGTGACGGCGCTCTATATTAACTGCGAGGAGGCTTATAAGGACATCGGCTCCTTTTATGCGGCGCATGAGGCATGGCAAAGCTCGGGCGTCTTAGGCCGGGGCAGTATATCCTCGCTCGAGGACCTGAAAATGCTGCCCCATCTCCAGATTCTTTTTATCGCAGCCGAGCAGGTCCGCGACATCTCGCCTCTGGCTTCGCTGCCCAGCCTGTATCAGGTCGAACTACGGGCGAATGATGTTTCGGATATCTCGCCGCTGTCGGGTCTCAAGCAGCTCAAAATGGTCGGATTGAATTCCAATCCGGTGACCGACATCTCGCCGCTCGCCGGCTGCCCGTCGCTTCAGGTGCTGGACCTCTGCAGTGTGACGGCGGATTACGACGGGAGCGCTCTGACA
>CAZJCH010000244.1:0-4661 GCA_964544005.1 uncultured Papillibacter sp. | reverse complement strand
GGCACCGCCGACTGCCTCCCCGCCGCCGTCGCAGCCTACGACAACGCTTGAAGCAACAGTAAACAATAAAACCGGGAGCATATTGAGACGACTCAATATGCTCCCGGTTTTATTGACTTAAAAAGATCAAACGCCCGCTTCTGCCGTGAGCTCCGCGGCTTCCTTCTCCGCCAGCTTCCTTTTGTACCGGGCATACAGCGGTCTCGCGATGAATTTCTTCACAGCGGCAATCAGCAGCGTCACAAGGATCGACACGATGATGACAAGCGGCAAATAAATGACGAGGTCTCTCCAGTTGAGCGGTATGGGCTTCCACTTCGAGTCCAGGCCGCCCGCTCCCTGGAGGAAATTATAGACGGTGCGGGCCAGTCCGGGCGTAATGGCCGGCACCATCAGCTTCATCTTTAAGGTACTGATATACATCACGTATACAGTGGCAAGAGGCAGGTGGCACAGATACATCGTCAGCGAAATCCTGCCCGCCTTCCGCCATAAGCCCCCAAGCTTATTCATCCCCCTGGACAGGAAAGACTTATTTAAAAACGACAGCAGCACGATGATCATTATGTAAGGGAGCCTGCGGAAGTTGTCAACACCCAGCGGCTGGAACAGCGTCAGCTGGAAAAACCTGAAGATCGCATACAATTCAAGCAGCGTCAGAATACTCTGCCAGACGATACCAAGCCTCTTCTTCGACAGGTACTCATAGAGGAAATAGACCGACATGCCCAAGCTCATTTCCGCGATCCCTCGGATCATCGCCGCGTTGAAAAAGCCCATCGGCAGGTAAAAGTCCAGAATTTTCTCCGCGTTCTGCGCAAAGAAAACATAAAACAGTATACCGATCGCCGGTGCGGCGAACTTGATAAAATCGTATTTTTTATAGATGACGAAGGTATACAGATACCCAATGATTATGAGCGCCGTCAGAAACCACAGCGGTATGATCGGCGCGACGCCCGCCTGATTCCCGAAGGGCGTGCCGACAAGCATAAGCCATTCCCATTCGGTGTTCTGGAGCATCTGCAGCCTGCTTGTCGCCTGCATCCCCGGCATTCCCGGCATCACCGGCGTCAAAGCCAGATAGAGCAGGATGGCGACGATCAGAATGGGATAAATCGCCTTGAGCTTGTTCTTGACAAAGTCCACGGCTTTAGCGTGCGCTTCCCTCGTTGTCATCGGCGCCGAGTGCCCGGAATAATACCGTGCAGCCGACCGTGCCATGGTAAAACCGGCGAGAATAAAGAAGAACTCCACGGCGCTGGAACCTGACGGGAAGACTGTCTGCCTTCCGAAATAAATCTCCAGGTGGAACAGGCAAACGATCACCGTAAAGGCGAAGCGCCAGAACTCGACGGTCGAGACTTTTTCACTGAGAGGCCGTTGCTGGGTTGTCGTTTGTAGGGTCACTGATTTACCTCCTTTGTATACAATAAGCACTTATTTGTGTATAACATATTCAGACTTTAATAGCAAGGTTTTCCACATATTTCTAGCGTAAATTGTCGCATTCTATTTCAAAATACACTTGATTATATTGGTACAATGATGTAATAATAAAGGTAAGGGATGCTAATCCTATCCAAATAACGGAGGTATGATCATGAAGGAAGTATTTGAATTCCTGCAGAAAAGCGGAACATATTATCTGGCGACAGTCGACGGCGACCAAGCGAGAGTCCGTCCCTTCGGCACGGTGAACATTTTTGAGAACAAGCTCTACATTCAGACCGGCAAGGTCAAGGACGTTGCAAAGCAGATCAAGGCCAGCCCGAAGGTCGAAATCAGCTCCATGCTCGAAGGCAAATGGATCCGCGTCGCCGGTACAGCCGTCGAAGACGACAGGGTGGCGGCCAAGCAGAGCATGCTCGACGCCTACCCGATGCTTCAGGGCAGGTACAAGGCCGACGACGACAACTGCGTCGTCTATTATCTGAAAGACGCCACCGCGACGATCTCCTCCTTCACGGACGACCCAAAAGTGATTAAATTCTAACAATAAGCTCTAGCTGCAAAAACAGACTCTCTGCCGAGGCAGAGAGTCTGTTTTTGCAGCCGGCACGTCCAAAACGCGTTCCTCACAAAAGCGCGCAGGCCGGGCATATACTATCCCAAAAGTAACAAGTCTGTAATTCTTCGTAACTTTTGCTCAAGATTCGCCCGGTATGATCCGATAAATATAACAGTACAAACAGATGACATCCGTCTTAGGCGTACCTGTAAGAGGAGAGCAAAATGAAACTCAGAAAATTGATTGGTTTTCCGCTCGTCATGTGTCTCATCCTGTCCGCTGCGCCGCTGTCGGCTTCCGCGGCCCTGCTTCCCTCTGCGTGGGCGGAAAATGAGCTGGAGCTGGCGCGGCAATGGGGTCTTCTGGACATGCGTCTTGATAACTCCCCGGGCATGCCGGGCGGCGGTTCGCCGGGTTTTTTGGACGGCTCCGGCGCATATGGTAACGGCTCAGGCCTTTTAAATCCCAAATCGTATGCTGATGGCATTTCAAAAGACGCGTTCTGCCAGATCGCCGTGACGCTGTGCGAAAGGCTCCTCGGCCGGACGCTCCCCGCCGCCGACGTGCGCTTTTCCGATGCGGACACGCCCGGCTATTACTACAGAGCATATAGCACGGGAGTCATTGACGGCTCCGGCACGACGGACGACGGCGCCGTTATCCCCGGGCGGGACGAAGTGCTCAGCCGCGAGCAGATTGCCAAGATGCTCTATAAAGCCGTCGTCTATTGCCGCCCGGATGAAGTGTTGAGCGGCGACGCTTCGGCAGTACTTGCGTCCTTCTCCGACAGCTGCGACATCAGCGCCTGGGCCCTTGACGCTGCCGTCTATATGGCGCAAAGCGGGATCATGAACGGGAGCAGCGGCAGGTTTTCCCCCAAAGCGCCGTGTACGTTTGAGCAGGGCGTCGTGCTCGCCAAGCGCGTCTATGAGAAATTTCAATCAAGCGAAACCTTGAGCCGCGCGCCGGTGTTCCAAAGCGGTTTACCCGCGCCTGTTATCGTGTCACCGACCGGCGGTACAGCCTCCGTCAGTATTCAAGACGGCGTAAAGCTGCAGTGGCAGGAAATCCCTGGCGCCGCCCAATATCTTGTTAAAATCGACCGCCCCGGAGGCACGCAGACACAGTATCTCTACACCGGCATCACGGAAATCGAGCTTGAACCGCTCGGGCACGAAAAATTAAGCCCGGGGCGTTTGGCCGTTTCGGTCGCCGCCGTGGACGGCGGCAACAGGATCATCTCTCCCTTCGCGCGGCGTGACCTCACGCTTTATAACGATTCGGACTATTATTTCGATTTCACGAGCGCCTCAGAAGCAGCGCAATATATGATGACGGTGACGATAAAGGTCTGGGATTTTGATACTGCCGGTGTCAAGGTGACAAAGGAAATGAGGCTAACGGTCCACAAATGGGTTGCCAGGGACGTTATTGAGATTTTCGACGAGATTTATAAAGGGCCCGAGCAGTTCCCCATCCACGCCATCGGCGGCTACAGGGCGGGTACCGGCGAGCACGGAACGGGCACGGCCGTCGACATCAACTGGGACGAAAATTACGAGATCTATAACGACGGGCGCATCACCTGCGGCGCCTTATGGGAGCCGGGCGTCAATCCCTATTCCATCACGCCCGAGGGCGATGTGGTCAAAGCCTTCCGCGCCCGCGGCTGGGGCTGGGGCGGTACGGACTGGTCCAGAAAGCACGACTATATGCACTTCTCGTATTTTGGTACATAAAACGAATGTCAACCGCCGGTTATGAACTTCATGACCGGCGGTTTTTCCAGCAAAAAACTTTGTTACAATGCCCGGAATAGTGTATAAACAGAATAGAGGTGTGCCTATGAAAAGCTTTGACGAACTCTGCGCGGAGAACTACGGCAGGATCTTCAGATACATATTTGCCCTGACAGGTGTCAGGGAGTCTGCCGAGGATCTGATTCAGGATGTTTTTACAGCCGCGTTTACTAAAGGCGAAGGCTTCCTGCGCCATGAAAACCCGCCGGCTTATTTGTATAAGACGGCGCGAAATATGACACTGACGTACCTGAAACAGCAGCAGCGGTATACTTTAAAACCGATTGACGACGATATACCCGACGGCGAGGCCGACCTGTGCGACAAGCTGCTCCGGGACTATGACAGGCGCATCGATGAAGACGACTATACAGGCCGGATCATCAGCCTTCTCGATGTCAAGCAGCAGGCGCTGTACACCGAGCGCTATGTGGAGAATCGGCCGATCCGGGAGATTGCGGTCGGGCAGAGCGTCAGCGAGACGGCCATACGCATGCGGCTCGTCCGGCTCAGGCGGGAGATCATCAGCGCCGTCAAAAACCTGAAGCTTGACGAAGCGTAGTTACATAACAGAATTTCGGATATATACAAGTGTAAGGCGCCTTAACAAGAAAGCTGAGGTTTTTATGAACAACAACGCCAACCTTAACATTGCGCGGCTCATAGAGGAACTCGATACGACTGTCCTCAGCGGGGACACCGAAAAAGCGGACGAAATAACGGAAATCCTGTTCCACCTTCAGGGCGGTAAAGAGGAGGACGCCGTTATGCCCGCCGTGTTCCCCTCAGGCATTGAAGCGCGTGGGAAAGAAGATTCAGGAGGTCATATGAAGTCAAAACGCATCAAACGG
>CAZJCH010000243.1:0-4666 GCA_964544005.1 uncultured Papillibacter sp. | reverse complement strand
GGCGGTATGTATACGCAGGACAACACGACGTTTATTATCAGCCGCGGCATGGCCGGCTCCCATAATTTTCCGAGGCTCTTTAACCGTCCGGAAATCGTATCTGTGACGCTGCATCATACAGATTAACGAAGAGAGTAACGTTATATTTACTTTACGCGGGGGAGAGATATATTCTGCCTCACGGCTATACTCCTTTAAGGAAGATTTCAGGATAGAGTATAAATTGAAGCGATATGGAGGATTTCAGCGTCACAACAAAACGTATATGCAGTTTAGTTACCACAGAGCCGCCTGCAGAAGGATTAATCACCCATTCTGCAGACGGCTCGTGTTTACATAGTGCTCCCAAAACTAACTCTTTGCAGTTTTTTTCTCGCGGAAGGTGAATGTGATGAGGAAAGTGACAACGAGAAGGATGCCGGCTATGATATACGCCATGTTATAATCCTTGTTTGCGTCGAAAACAGCCGCTGCCGTCATGGGACCGATGACGCCGCCGAGTCCCCAACCGGTCATGATCAAGCCATAATTGACGCCAAAGTTTTTCATGCCGAACAGGTCTATGACGGTCGCCGGGAACACGGAAAAACCGCCGCCGTAGCAAAGCCCCGCCACCGAAATACCAACAGCCAGCAAGGCTATGTCGGAATAAAACGTAAACAGCAGCATGTTGACGGCCTGAAGCCCAAAAATGATCCGCATCAGGTTAATCCGTCCGATCTTATCGGACACGATGCCCCCGAGAATTCTGCCGGCGGCGTTAAATACGGCCAGTAGGATAACGAGGTATATACCGCCCTCCCATTTTATTTGGTTCAAGGCAATTGGGGAAGCATGTGCGATGATCATCAGGCCTGCCGATGAAGAAAACATAAACATGATCCAAAGCCGGTAAAAGCTGGATGTCTTAAGGACATCCTTGATGCTGGCATCCTTGGCCGGCACGCTGACTTCCTTCTTAAGAGAATTTTTCCCCGCACCGTCGCTGGCCGGTACGTATCCCGCGGGGGGATTAACCAGGAACTGGGACAGTATCAGCATAATGACGAGGGCTGCGATTCCCAGGATAATAAAGGTTTTTGGAATGCCGACAGAATGAAGCAGCGAATCGGCAAGCGGGGAGTACACAACGGCAGAAATGCCTATGCCGGCAACAGAAACGCCCGTCACCAGCCCCTTTTTAGCCGGCGGAAACCATTTGACAGCCGGAGGAACGGTTGCTACATTCGCGGTTCCAATGCCGGCCCCGGCGATAATGCCGAAGGTAATGATCAGCATGACCGGGGACACGAACACCCCTGAAAGGATAATCCCGACGCCCAGCAGGACAGAGGCAATAGTCGCTGTGATCCTGGGCCCCTTCGTGTCCTGGAGCCTCCCAAATATGGCCATGGCTACGACGAAGGTGACGGTTACGAACGTATACGGGAGTGATGCCTCTGTGCTGGTCCATTCCAAGCCGCCTTGCGCTTTGGGGGCTTGCAATGACTTGCTGATTATACTCCAGATATAAAGAATCCCAATGATAAGGTTTATGCCGAAGGATGTGCCCAAGACAGCCCAGGCCTTACGACGCAGCTTTCCATTCATAATGTTCTGCTCCACCTTTATAATGTTATTTACTATTCCCAGCAGCGTTTGTCTTGCTGCACTTAGACCCCCTTAGGCAAACAATTGCTTCGCCTTAAACAGCAGACAGCCGCCGCTGCACGCACCGAGTTCGCGCTCGGCGCAGTCTTTGCACCGCTCTGAGGCGGACAGGCTGTGTGCTGGCCTGTCCACGGTATTGATGTAATACTCTCGCAGCTCTGATATGCTGCGAAAATCACGGATATCCCGCTTTGTGTACTCGGACAGGCCGAAGCACCGTATCGCCTGTAGATCGGGCAGAATGTCGATGACAGGCGTACAGTTATGTGTCTCGCAGACAATCGAACGTTGCCAGAACTCCTCTGAGTATCTCTTGGATAAGGCGGAATAAAAGACGTCTTTGGCAGCCATCATGCTGTCAATCTCATCCGTAGTCAGCACACAGCTAGGCAAAAAGTTGCAGTCAAATCCAGTTATTACGCCGCAGCGGATCATATCGCAGACAAACCTCATAGCGACGAGCTTCATCTCATTAAAATAATCCAGAGGATTCTTTCCCTTCAATTCGCCGTTCTGCGGTACGGATATAGACATCCGGATCACATCAAATCCCATCTCGCGCACAATCGGGATCACGTACGAATAATCGAAATCCGGCTTGTAAATATTTACGCTGAGCCTGAATCTGCCGTCGCCGTAATGGTCGTTCTGAAAACTCAGGAGGTTTTGCCGCATCTTCTCAAAAGCTTTCGCGCCCATATCCTCCGGAGAGTTACAGTTTACGAGCATACGAAACTTTTTAGCCTCAAGAATATCCGGCGAGAGGCGGTCCAGTTCCACCGCGTTTGTGTAGATCATGACGTGCTCTGTCCTGGAATCGCTGAGCGCGATGCGCAAAACCTCGTCTATATGCGTGTATAAGAGCGGCTCACCGCCGATAATGCCCACCTGCCGCTCGCTTTTATCGCTTAGGATAAAATCCAGAGCCGTCCGGAAATCCTCAAGCGTCATCTCCTTTGGAGCTTTATTAACAAATTCATCGGCAAAACAATAGGGACAGCGAAGGTTGCAGGCCTCATTAACCATGATATTGGCCATTTAGTGTTTCCCCTTTCAGCTTGAACAATTTATTCTAATACCGGATCATTGACGTTTCTCATTTGATTCGATATCTTTTTTCCAAATTTCAATCAAAATACTGACGATCCATAAAAACCCAAAAAATCCGCACACGACGCATTGCCATGCATAGCCGATCGTTGTGAACGGGTATATGGATGTAAAAGCGACCAATAATAAAACAAAAACTATAAAAAAAACGACAATCAAAATCTTATTCACATTTTTCATATAATCAGCTCCATATAGATATTATCCAATGGATTAGAAAAATGTTTACCATTCCGGAAGAAAAGGTCGTAGGCTTTTGCTACGCCTACGACCTTTCCAGATCGGTTAAGTCGACTAAATGAGAGGAATATCTCCCAGGTTGATATCGGCAGCTGCCGTATCTAGACCATCGAAGCTCTTGGTCTTACCGCCCGCTTTGATCTCTAGTTTGTATTTGCCGTCCGGCAGGTCTTCAAACCAGAAATCGCCGAAATGGTTGGTAGAACCTTTGTACGTCTTGCCTGCGCCGGTGAGCTTGAGCTCTGCGCCGATGATGACCTCGTCCGCCGTCGGATCGAAGACGGTGCCAGCAATGAACTTTTTGGGAAGACCCTTGTAGTAGACGCGGGGCTTCATCTTGTCCGCGATTTCTGGCATATAGAACTCGGCATTTTTAATGAATTCCTTCGCTTCTGCGGAGTCTTCATCTGCAATCCGTATGCTCAGCGTTGGGCAGTTGTCGGAGCATCTGGTCTCTTTCCAACCGGCATCGATCAGATGGGCGCAGCCCGTGCACTTCTGTGCGATGTTCAGGTCCTTGTTAAAGTAGATCGTGTCGTAAGGACAGGCTTCAAGGCACTTTCTGCATCCGGTGCACTTTGTCGGATCAATGATGACCAGACCGTCTTCACGCTTATAAATAGCGCCGACGTCGCAGGCCGTCTTACATGTCGGGTTGTCGCAGTGCATGCACATATGCGGTCTGTAGTGCACTTTGACCTTGGGAACCGTGCCGCGGACCTTCTCGTCCAGCTTGAACCAGAAGTGCCCAATTTCAGGCTGCGGTTTGGCAATCGGCGTCCAGTCGTTGGACACATGCTCGTCCTTACAGCCGATGTGGCAACTGTAGCAACCATTACAGATTTTGGTATCGATCAAGAATACTTTCTTTGCCATTATTGGCGCCCCCCTTCTACCCAAGCGGAAGCTTTAAGTCCTGAAGCCCTGTCATATGTGCGGTTCCAAGCCTCGGGATACTCTCTTCTCCACTGTTCTAACTCCGCCATGCTAGCCCGTTGTACATCGACCAGGAATGACGTTGTCGCCTGGCCTCCGGCGTGCTTGGACGTTAGTCCTTTCGGTGTGATAAGGTTTATCGCACCGCCCCGGTCCAGCTTGCCCGGGATGATGATATCAGTCCGGGCGCCGTGATCCACGGAGAGAGCTCCCGGTATGATCCGCTCGATGACCAAGGCTCCACACAGCACGATGCCGCGCTCGTTGAATACCTTGACGATGTCGCCCGTCTTTATGCCTCTGGCTTCTGCATCTTTAGGATTGATCCAGCAGGGCTCGTAGAGGTAGCCGTCGTAGCCCCTGATCTTGCCGGTCATCGCTTCCTTTGTCCATGGGATATCGTCGGCCTGTGCGTGGACGCGCCATCTCGGATGGTTGGTGATAATAAGAAGCGGGTAAGTCCGAGCCCTGGAGCTGGAGAGACGCTCGTCGTGGGTGATGCCCTTCTCAATCCACTTCGGGTACGGCGGACGCTCCTCGTCATTGGGGAAATACTTCAGAAGATTCGTTGAACAGAATTCCAATTTTCCTGTCGGCGTCGGGAGCGGATGGCCCACGGGATCCTTGTAGAACTCGTAGAGTCCGGCAGGGAGCTTTTTCCAATTCTTGGAAACCGGGATGACCATGTAATCCTTCTCCTGGAACTCTTCCCAGGAAACGATCTTATCAA
>CAZJCH010000242.1:0-4670 GCA_964544005.1 uncultured Papillibacter sp. | reverse complement strand
TTATCGGCTCCGGAGACCATAAAAAGCCCCTTCAACCCCATAAAGCCGTTGCCGTCTCCGAACATCAGGCCCCAGCCGAGGATGAGGAAGCCGAGCGATGAAACAGCGAAAACTATGAAATTTTTTGAAAGGATGTTGACAACGTTTTTCTGGCGGGCAAAGCCGCTTTCCACGGCGGCAAACCCCAGATTCATGAAAAATACCAATGCAGCAGCGAGTATAACCCATATGGTATCGACGATTATTTTAGTATCCATAATACCCCCACTTTCTCTCATTTAACAAAGTACGCTGAAACAAAGAAAAAAGGCGTGAATCCGTTAACCGGATTGACGCCTTTGTCTTCTTTAATCAACAGCGACCTTGCTGTCTGCCAATAAGATAGCACTGATATGAATAAATGTCAATATAAAATTGCAGGTTTTTACCGAATTGTCAATATCGCATAGAATTGAGATGCGTTTTTTGCATGGTTCTTAATAAAACATGCAAAAACCACAGAGAGGTTACAGGCGTTAACGCAGTTCGTCAAAACGTGTAACCTTTTGTATCCTAATGATGACGGGATAAAGAGCGACTGCGACGACGACATTTATGCCCCATTGTGCAAGATTAAAAGGGATAGATGTTACAGCGTAAGCAATGCCAAAAACGGGTAATTCAAAAAGAGCATAACCGATGGTCATGATAGCGCCTGAAATGATACAGGCGGCAGCGTACAGCGCAAAGGACCCCTTTTTACTCATCAGCCCAACTACGAGCCCCATAAGACCCTTAATTACAATCGTTACCGGAATATATATCGCATACCCGCCAGCCAGATCAGCTATCGCACTGCCGATAGCGGCGGCGACTGACGCATATGGCCCTAGCAAACAGGCGGAGAAATAGATCATTGAATCACCGAGGTTGACATAACCTTGCGTCCCGGGTATTGGTATTTTAAATACCCAAGTAGCAACGAAAATAATCGCCGCCGCAATGGCTCCGAATGAGATCCGTCTGATACCTTTGTTCATAGCATACCTCATCGTTATACTTTTATGAGAAGCGTATTTACAGCGTTGCCTTCAACCCGTCGTAACCGACAATTGTATTTGGAAAGATCGCTCTGGCATTTTCGATATACGTTTCAGGGGTTTTTAAAGCGGGACTGAAATGCGTGAGCCACAGCTCTTTCGCGCCGGCCTTTTGTGCGATGCGGGCGCTGTCGGAAAAGACCATATGGCCCTTTTCCTCCATCTTCTCATGCATATCCTCATCTCCGTACATGCCCTCGCATATCAAAAGATCGGCGCCGCGGGCGAAATCAGACATACTGTCCTTCGGCACGGAGTCGGTAATATAGCAGACGGAGATCGGTTCGCGCGCACCGTCCAGGACCATTTCGGGCTCGATAATACGACCGTCGTCCAGCCGCACCTTTTTGCCTGCATGCAGTGTTTTATATTGGCTTTTCGGTATGCCGAGCGCTTCAGCCTTCTGCGGGTTGAAAACAGGCTTCCGTTTGAGTGATACGCGGTAACCATAGCAGGGGATGGCGTGCGCCACCGGCAGATATGATATGACGATATCGTCGTCTTCAAGATACCCTTCTCCGCTGCCGTTCAGCTCAATGAGTTCCACCTGATACGGAAGCGCCGGTGCGATGATCATCAGCGCCGAGATGACGGTTTTGAGCCCCTTCGGGCCGATAATCGTCAGGGGTGTCTTCTTGCCGTGGTTACCCAGGGTCAGCAGAAAGCCCGGCAGACCGGCTATATGGTCGGCGTGGAAGTGGGTGATCAGCAGATTTTCAAGGCGGCTGATCTTGCAGCCGGCTTCCCGCAATGCGATTTGCGTACCCTCGCCGCAGTCGATCAGGAGGGCTTTACCCTGGTACTCGAGCCAGCAGCAGCTCAACCAACGCTCAGGCAGAGGGATCATCCCGCTTGTACCGGGCAGACAAACATCCAGCATAAAAGCCTCCTTTTAACAGAAGTATATCATATCGAAATAATAATGATTCTATACGCAACAGGGATGCGCGTCAATTGTCATTCCGTTTAAGTATGATTAAAATAGGCAACTTTTTCTGTAATTATTTGTGCATACAAATGATAAATGATATAATTTTCAAAATACCTACTCAAGCAGCGAAATTTGTAATATAAAGTATGTATGAGAAAAACTATCGAGGAGTGAGCAAATTGACAGAGAAAGAAAACTTAATGCTGCTTGCACATGGCGAGCAGCCGGAATGGGTCCCAAGGTACACATTTTTCCCGGAACCTGACGGAAAACCAGTCCCGATCACAATGATAATGCCGACTCTTCTGGGCGGCGGCTTCATGGTACCGGGAGTATCAAAGGATATTTGGGGTGTGACGTATGTGCCGGTACCCGAGGCGAACAATGCAAAGCTCCCTGAGCCGAACAACTTTATTCTGAAGGACATCCGGAAATGGCGGGATGTCATCAAAGCGCCGGATCTTTCGGGTATTGACTGGGAGGCGATGGCAAAAAAGGATATTGAAAAGCTGAATGTCAACCGCAGCGATACAGCATTGAGTTATGGCCTGCATGTCGGTTATTTTCAAAACCTTATGGCCTTTATGGGCTTTTCCGAGGGGCTGTGTGCCATGTACGAGGAGCCCGAGGAAGTCACGGCGCTTATGGAGTACCTGTGCGATTTCTATATGGAGGTCGGCCGGAAATGCATCGATTATTACAAACCTGATATCGTCGGTATCTGCGACGATACCGCGGCGTGGAGAAATCCGTTTTTTTCGCTGGAAATGTATAGGGAGCTGTTTAAGCCCTGTTACATCAGGCAGGCGAGTCTGGCAATAGAGCGCGGCCTACCGATCGAAATGCACAACTGTGGCCGATGTGAAGATTTTATTGACGACTGGCGGGACTTCGGCGTCGTGATGTGGAATCCGGCGCAGACTTCGAACGATCTTTTAGCGATCAAGAAAAAGTATGGCAGGAGCCTTGTCATTTGCGGTGGATGGGATATCGTCGGGGACCTGGCCGACCCAGACGTCACCGAGGAAACGGTAAAGGAATCTGTTTACAAAACAATCGACACATATGGGCCCGGCGGCGGTTACATGTTCTGCGGGTCCTATCTGGGACCGGTTGGCGATGAAAAGACCTTGCGCAAGAACAGATGGATTAAGGAAGCCGCCGATACATACGGCAGAACGTTTTATAAAAAGCACTGAGGAGAATCTGTTTTGGACGTGATTTCGAGAGCTGATGCACTTCTGCGCTATTACGGAATGCATCCGGACTGTATCGATTTTGAGGACTGCAAAAATGCTTTTATCTCGGATATGAAATATGGTCTTGAGGGCAAGCGTTCATCGCTCCTGATGATACCGTCGTATCTATCGGCAGATGGTCAGGCAGCCGAGGGCAAGACGGCCATAGCCGTCGATATCGGCGGTACAAACCTCAGAATCGCCTTAACAGAATACAGCAACGGTTCGATTCATGTTCTTGAATCCAGCGAATCACCGGTGCCGGGGCTGAAAAACGAAATTACAAGGGATACTTTCTTTAATGAAATCGCTGATCGGCTCCTGCCGGTCATCCATCGAAGCAACCGGATCGGCGTCTGCTTTTCGCACGCGGCTGAGATCCTTCCAAACAGGGACGGCCGTCTGATTTCCTTCAGTAAGGAAATCAGCGTTCTGGGAGCCGAGGGAATGGAAATAACAAAAGAGCTTTCAAAAACGCTTTGGCGCCGTGGGTGCCGGGAGAAAAAGAGCTATGTTTTGCTCAACGACACGACGGCTGTCCTGCTGGGCGGGGCCGCCATTTCGTCCGGCCAATCGTACGACTGTTATATTGGATTTGTCCTCGGGACGGGAAAAAACCTCTGCTATATAGAAAAGACGGCGGAGATCCAAAAACTCGGGGGCGATTATCCTTTTGATACGATGATCGTGAACACGGAGTCCGGCTACTTCACCCGCGTCCCGTCCGGCGTCATTGACAGAGAATTTGACAGCATGACCTCGAACCCTGGAACGCACACACTCGAGAAGATGACGAGCGGCAGATATCTCGGGCAGCTGATCCTTCTGACGCTTAAGAAAGCGGCGGCGGACGGATTGCTGTCCGCCGGCGCCGGCGCGTCCATATTGGCACTCGATAACCTTACGCTGCCTGATATCAGCGCCTTTCTTGCGGATATTCACAGCAGAAACGCGCTGTCAGCTCAATGTAAAACCGAAAGCGACAGCAAGATACTTTATACCTTGGCCGGTAGGCTTGTCGAGCGCGGCGCGAAGCTATCTGTCGTTTCGGTTGCGGCCGTCATGGAGAAGACCGATAAAGGCCGGCGGCGCGAAAACCCTGTTTGCATTGTCACGGAGGGTTCCACGTTCCATAAGCTTTTTTCCTTCAAAGAGCATTTCGGTGATTACATCCGGCGTTATGTCAATGAAAAGCAGAAAAGATACTGCAAAGTCGAACAGGTTGAGAACGCGACGCTGCTGGGCAGCTCATTTGCAGCGCTGATCAACTGAAAAATACTAAAGCATAAGCTCTGATCCCGATAGAAATAAGAGCTGCAATTTTTTGTTGACAGTACCGATTTATGGTTATAAACTACAGCCAGGTTTATAATCATAAACCAGAGGGGGAACCGTTCTGTGGAGAACTTAAAGCTTTGTGAT
>CAZJCH010000241.1:1012-4671 GCA_964544005.1 uncultured Papillibacter sp. | reverse complement strand
CCAGCGCAATCGGCGATTGTTGCCGCCGACGCGTTGCCCATTACAAAGCAGCTGATGGCGGAGAGCGTGAGTATCATGACTAAAAGTTTTCTAATACTCTTCATCATGCGTCCTTTCTGTGCAGGAATTGGCTGCAGCGGAAAATTGTCGGAAACAAGGACATTGTATCCGTATTGTAACCTTTTGTCAATACTTTGTAGCAAAATGTCGCCCCTGAATTCTTTTCTGCGATTAGGTAAACTTTTGAACGGTTAATCGGAAGAATGTTCAATTTGGTGGACTAAGCGCTTCGCTTGGGCAAAAAAACACCCAGTTCTAAATGAGCTGGGCGTTTTTCAATCTATCGGGAAGGCTTTCGTTGTTTAGGCAGGCTGTTATTGCATTAACGTGTCGTCACATATATCTTTCGGTATCAAAAACAGCGGATGCGCCTGCGTCGCAAAATAAAACGACACCATTTATACCTTTTGCCTCGGGCTTAACGAGGAAAGTCATCGCTTGCGCGATGTCGTTTGGTTCCATCATCCTGTTCTGACCGGAAAGCGCTGGCATAGGGTAGTAGAAAGTATCCGCGTCAGGCGGTATAAAGCCCTGCATGATCGTTGTGGCGACACCTCCGGGCGCTACCGCGTTGATGTTGACGCCGTGGGCCGCCCAAGAGGACGAGACACGGCGGACCCTGCGGGCAAGAGCGATTTTTGATGATTGGTACATTACGAGCGGTAATTGAACAGTCTCGTTTTCGCGCAGGGTGAACGCGTCAACGAGCCTGCCTATCCGTTCTTCCTGACCGCAATTGCCCAGAAGCTGGTCAACGTAGTATCTTCCGCGTGCTGCGTAAACGATCGCGCCGGATACTGTGACGACACAATTGCCTTTTCTCATTTTCAGCAGATCGTAGAGCCCCTCGATAACCGCCACAGCACCGAAGTAGTTGACCGAGAGAATGTATGAAAGCTTGAACCTTGGAAGCGAGCCGATCCCGTGATTGCAGACGAGGCCGTCCAGTCCGTCGGGGCATCGCTTATGCATTTGCGAGATAACATACGCCCGGCCTTCGTCAGTTCCCAGGTCGGCATTAATGTCACCGCCTTCTATGTCGATGTTTACAACCTCGTGGCTTTGAGCGCGAAGGATTTCAACCGTTTTTGCGCCAATACCCTTTGTGCCTCCGGTAACTGCGTATATACCCATTGCGATGCTCCTCCCCCGGTCAAGCCGGATGTACGACAGCTTTTGTTATGAGTCCGGAGCTGTCGTATTCCTCGATATTCAAGCCTGCATAGACATAGGGCCCGTTGCAAGCCTCAAAAAATGTCGCGCGATTTTCATTTTCAATTAAAGGTTCGGCCACCTCAAGCTCTCCGGCTAAGAACTTCAGCTTAAAGAACATTTCCATGCAGGCGTTACCGTAAATAAAGCTATTTGGCATATCGTTCAGCGACGGGCAGTAATCAATATATGTGCAGTTCTCTGAAAAACACTTTGCGAGTGTTTCGAAGTCTTTTTCTGCTAGAGCCTTTATGACTTTCTCTATCATTTTTACCTCCTTATGAATTCGCGGATTCCCAGCATTAATCAATACCTTGTGTTATTAAACAGTGCTGTCGTTCCGCCATCACAATAGATGATGCCGCCGACATTTCCTTTGGCCGCATTGGTTGCCATAAACGCAAGGGTTCCGGCAACATCCGCCGGCCGCATTAAGTCCTCAGCATAATACACAGTTGGCGCAGCCATAGCCATCGTCTGTAAGTTAAATGCCTCTTTGTTATCTTTCATGCCTGGAATAATGGTAGTATCCACTCCCCCGGGTGCGACAGCATTTAATGTGACGCCACGTGCTGCCCATGATGGGGCTTTTCTGCGAACCCAACGAACAAGACCCATTTTTGAGGAAACATACACACCAGGGAATCCCGGTTTGTCGGCTACGCTGTCTGCAAACTCCCCAATTCTCTTTTCATCACCACAATTCAGCAACAAATTATCAATAAAATATTTGGAGCGCTCTGCAAATCCAACCGAATAGGACACTGTTTGAACGATGTTCCCCTGCTTTTTTTCAACTAAATCATACAATCCTTCCATGATTGCGACAGCACCAAAATAGTTGACACTAAGCACATATGAAGGTTTTTCCCCTTTAACCCCTGCGATACCTGCATTAGATATCAGTCCGTCAATTCCATCCGGATATCTGCTGTGTACCTCGTCAATTATAGTTTTACGCCCTTCTGCGGTACCAATATCCGCACAAATATCTCCTCGATCATAGTCAATGTTGAGTACATCATGTCCCTGCGTCTTCAATATTTGCGCAGTTGCAGCACCCATTCCTTTTGAGCCGCCGGTTATAACATAGATCATAAATATTTCCCCCTCGAAATTATGCCGGTCTTGCGACGAACTTAACAACAAGGCCATTTTCATCTATTATATCTATTTTGGCAGCAGCATATATGAAGGGTGCATCATAAGAACCAAAATAGGTTGCCTTGCGCTCGCTTTCAATTTTAACGGAAGCCACTTCAAAATGGCCATGAACAAATCGATTGCGAAAATACATCTCGATCGCTTCACGGCCATAAATGTAGTAGCATTCTTTACCTTCGAGGGCAGGACAATAATCAGTATAGACAGCGTCTTTTGAAAAGCATTCGGACAATTCTTTATACGTTTTTTCACTGAGTGCCCGCATAATGCGCTCAATCATAATCATTTGCGTAGTATTCGTCCCTGAAGTCGCCGACAGCGCCCCAGTTCGTAAATTCAGTTATCGTAAGGCAAATATGATCTTTACTGGTGCCCAGTATCTCGTGTATGGCATCAAACGCAGCAATTGTAAACTCTCTCTTTTTGTGGTATTCGAATTTTGAGACATACTTTACGTCGGCAAAAACCATGTCCTCTTGCTTTTCACCGCCAAAATACATCTTTAGGCCATCGTTTACCTCAACCATGGTCCAACGCGGGTCCTTCCCCGGTATTTTACTCAGGGCCTCGCCTAATCCGTTTATCAGCTTCTGTTCAATTTCCGGTTCAAGCTTCTTTGTGATACTTAATCTGATATATGGCATTAATAGTACCTGCCTTTCTAATATGTTATTAAGGAAATTATGGTCAGAGGCGAAACAGGAACACTTTCGATCCGGTTTCGCCTCTATCGCTTTGCCATTGTTATTCGGTTCCGTCAAAAGACCGATCACAAACGGCCGTGCCGGGAGGCTCTTTTCGCCGCCTGTACGCAATGTTTTGACGATTTTATACTTTGCGTTCTTCCTCGCTCAGATATTCCTCAGGCTTACTGAAGCACTTTCCGCAGAGGTTGCAGCGCTTTTTTGTATTGTAGATGCACATACGCGTATCGTTACCCATGTACTCATAGGTTTCTTTTCTCGCATGAGGTTTCTTACCGACCTCGTCATCGGGTCTGTCCGGGCCCCTGTAGATAACGCCCCATACGCCAGCTAAATAGGCCGCCTGGAACAGAACGGGCTTCTTCATCTTGCGGAACTTGATCGGGGCGTGCCATACATTGGGCGGGATACGAACGACTGTCGCGCTTGTGAAAATCTTGCTCTCCATGTGCTCAGGATCATCACCGATCCCTCCGGCGGTTCCTCGGACTTTTTGAGCATGGCGAGCCCGATCAGACG
>CAZJCH010000241.1:0-1002 GCA_964544005.1 uncultured Papillibacter sp. | reverse complement strand
AGTTATTCGGGTCCGGGCCCATGAAGTACAGATACTCTTCTGCGCTGGAGTGGAAGTGTGTTACCTCCGCGTCTGCAGCCTGTGCGTAGAGCTGGTAGCCAATATCGTATGTCGCATCTTCCATGTATATCGTGCCGCGTAAATATGTCTGCGGGCACGGACACCAGGCGCCCCAGCCGGTGATCTCTCTGGGCATAGCGAGAACGCACTTGGAAACATCAGGAGAGAGACCAGGCTTTACAGCCTTGAGAACAGCAGCGTTAGAATAAGGCTTTGTTACTGTGCCAGGGTATCGTATACACTCTTCACCAGTAGGTGCCTTTAAGCAGTCATAAGCGCCTTTATCTGTATAAGACTTAACGCCATCCTCGTTGACGACTTTCCATTTAGCAACAGTGTACTTCTGCTCGGTGGGATCTCCTTCGCTGAAGAGCATTCTCTTCTTTTCGCCGTTCTCCTCAATACACTTAACATAATCCATGTGCTGACCAAGGATGACGGGTTGAAAGAATATGGGCTTGTCAACGCGTACGAAGTTGAGCGGACCATGCCACCATCCCCTGGGAACCTTGATGACGGTCGGCTCAGTTACTACAATCTTCTCCATCGTATCAAGAGTGGGCCCCATGTAGAAGTGGACTTCAGCGTCCCATGAGATAAACACGTCAGGAAGCTGTCCGCCAAAGATTGTGAGATACTCATCCGCATCACTGTGGAAATGCGGTGTGTCTTTTACGAGAACAGGTTCAGTAATGACCTGGTACCCGCAGTTCATGATAGCGCCGGGCATGTCGTCAGAACCACGGAAAAAGGTCTGTGGTGTTTGGCACCCTTTGTAGCCATCCTCCGGTTTAAATGTATAAACCAGTTTTTCAAACTTTTCTTGCATAGCTTACGCTCCAATCATTGTATTTCGTGCGCTCGAGGGTGGGCGATGGTCCCCCCGCCACTACGAGGCCCATGACCATTTATTGAAACGGAGGCCGCCGTCTGCATAATATT
>CAZJCH010000240.1:3265-4685 GCA_964544005.1 uncultured Papillibacter sp. | reverse complement strand
CCTTGAGCACGCCAAGGTGCGGCCGATCCTGTTTTTTAACGCGGCCAGGGCCGGTGCGCCGCTGGAACGCATGGATTGCGTCCGGGTTTTTAATGACGGCGGATGGATCAGGCTCAGGGACGGCGTTAAGACCGTCAACATCATCCATGTCCGGGAGATACCGATCACGCTGGGCGGCCATATCCAGTGCAATATCGAAAACGCGCTGGCGGCAGTCGGCGCGCTGTATGGCCTTGGTGTCCCGGCGGACTTGATCAAAAGCGGCCTCATGAGCTTTACGGACAATGACGGACGGTTTGAGCTGTACGATTATAACGGCGCCATAGTCATGCTGGATTACGGGCACAATCCGGCCGGTTATGAAAATGTGATCAAAGCCTGTGCGAATCTGGAGCACAGACGCCTTGTCGGCGTGATCGGCATGCCGGGGGACCGGCTCAATTCTGCGATCAGCGAGGTCGGGCGGCTATCCGCCGGAGCCTTTGACAGCATCGTCATCAAAGAGGATGAGGACAAGCGCGGCAGGGAACCGGGAGAAGCGGCAAAACTGATTTTAAACGCCGCTCTTAACGCGGGGTTTCCGGCATCACAGGTAGCCGTCGTCGAGGACGAGCTGGAGGCACTGAAAAAAGCCGTCTCCGAAGCGCGAAGCGGCGACCTCATCGTCATGTTCTACGAAAAGCCCGGACGGCTGCGGAAGTATCTGGAGAGTATCGGCGCGGCAAAGCAGTATGCCTCAGCCGGCAATCGATCCGCCGTGTGCATCGTATAAAACGGGACAAAGCTGTGGAGTCGCACAGACGGCGGCGGCGTAAAAAACAAGGGCTTGCACATGCGCAAGCCCTTGTTTTTGGTACTTATGTCAAGAAAAATATGAAAAGATTTTTCAGACTTTAAAATCAACAATGTGTTACTCCAGCGTTGTAACGACCCTTTTCAGCTCGTCGATGATTTGGATTTTCTGGGGGCAGACGGACTCGCAGGCGCCGCAGGCGATGCACTCGGAGGCTTTGGCGCTGCCGAACATCTCCTCCAGCTTGCAGGCGAACTTGGCCGCGTTCAAATCGTCGTAGACGAGATAGCGGTTCATGGCGTCGAACATCTGGGGAATGTGGATACCTTTCGGGCAGCCCTTGACGCAGTAGGCGCAGGAGGTGCAGGGGACCTGCGGGATATCCATGAGCACTTTCCGCGCCTTCTCGACAACATCTTTTTCCGCTGCGCTGAGAGGCTTGAAGTTCTCCATATAAGACAGGTTGTCCGCCATCTGGTCGAGGGTGGACATGCCGCTTAAAACAGTGATGACATTGGGGAGCGACGCGGCGAAGCGGATCGCCCACGAGGCCAGGGACACGCCGGGATCGGCTGCTTTAAAGATATTACCCACGCGGTCGGGAAGACAGGCGAGGGAACCGCCCTT
>CAZJCH010000240.1:0-3255 GCA_964544005.1 uncultured Papillibacter sp. | reverse complement strand
ATGATGATGACGGGCTTTTTGTGCTTTACGGCGACCTCATAGCATTTCCGCGACTGCACGGAGCCGCTCTCCCAGTCGCCGTAGTTGATCTGCAGCTGAACGAACTCCATGTCGGGGTGCGCCGTTAAAATTTTGTCCAGCTCGTCCGCCGTATCGTGGAACGAGAAGCCCATATGCCTCACGAGGCCTTTGTCCCTCAGCTCGCGGACATAATCCCAGATGCCGTACTTGTCGAATAGTGCCGTCCGGCCGCCGCCGCAGTTGTGCAGGAGATAAAAGTCGAAGTACCCTGCGCCGGTGCGTTCTAAAGACGTCCAGAACATCTGTTTTGCTTCTTCTGCGGTCTTCGGGCCGGCCCAGGCGGGGAGTTTTGTCGCCAGTTGAAAGCTCTCGCGGGGATAACGGTCAACGAGCGCCGTTTTAACCGCCGCTTCCGATTTGCCATTTGCGTAGCCATAGGCGGTGTCGAAATACGTAAAGCCCTTCGCCAAAAATAAGTCGACCATACTCTTGACCTGCTCGATATCGATTTGGCCGTCCGGGCCGCCGAGCATCGGCAGCCGCATCAGGCCAAAGCCGAGCTTCTTAATGTTTTCTCCCAAATATGCCATAAATGACCTCCAAAAAATAACTGCCGTGTCCTGAGCCTGGTGCATGTCAGGACAGGCGTATGATTGAATATAGAATATAGCAGTCAGCAACGACAGTCAAGTGATCGATTCATCCAAAAAGATATTGCCCCGGAACGCTATTAGTGCTATATTGTGTGCTGTCAGATTTCATCAATTTGTTTAGGAGGCGCCGGCGTGAGGACACGTTTAAAGCTTTCGACCATGCAGGTCCTTGTGATCGGGTTCGCCCTTGTGATTGTGATCGGCGGCGTTTTGCTGTCGATGCCGTTTTCGGGCAGGGATGGGCATGGGCTCCCGTTTATTGATGGTTTATTCACGGCGACCTCCGCCACCTGCGTGACGGGCCTCATCGTCTATGATACGTATACGCAGTTCAGCTTCCTGGGGCAGGCCATTATTCTTGTTCTGATCCAAATCGGCGGCCTGGGCTTCATGTTTGTGGCGATCACCTTTTCGCTGTTTCTGGGCCGCCGCATCAGCCTGCGCCAGCGGTCGATCCTGATGGAGTCGGTCAGCGCCTTAAAAATCGGCGGCATTGTCCGGCTCACGAAGAAGGCGCTCCTCATCACGCTGATCCTGGAGCTTTTGGGGGCCGTCATTCTGGCGTCGCGCTTTATACCGCGGTTCGGGTTCTGGACCGGCGTCTGGTGCGGCGTTTTTAACTCCGTCTCGGCCTTCTGCAACGCTGGGTTCGATATCCTGGGCAGGATCGAGCCCTTCACGTCGCTGACGCAGTTCTACGCGGACCCGGCTGTCATCGTGACGATCGGCATGCTGATCCTCATCGGCGGCCTCGGCTTTTTCGTCTGGGACGACATTACCCAGAACAAGTGGCATATCTCCAGGTATCATCTGCACTCGAAGATCATGCTCGCCGGCACGCTTGTCCTGGTCGTCGGCGGAGCGGTGTTATTCTATATATTCGAGGCCGGCCACACCTTCAGGGATATGGGAACGGGCGAGCGCGTTCTGTCGTCGTTCTTTGCCTCGGTGACGCCCAGAACGGCGGGCTTTAATTCGGTGCCGATCGCCGAGATGAGCGAGGGCGGCACCTTCCTGTCCATGCTCCTGATGCTCATCGGCGCGGGGCCCGGCTCCACCGGCGGCGGCATGAAGATCACCACCGTTTTCGTGATTCTGCTGGGGATCGCGACGCGTGTCCGGAACAAAGAGGAGCTCAACGCATTCGGACGCCGCCTGGAGAGCGGCGTGCTGAAAACAGCCGCCACCAGCGCGGGCATGTATATCTTTCTTGCCACCGCCGGCACCCTTATCCTAAGCGGGCAGGGGATTGATATCACAGACGCGATGTACGAGGTTTTGTCCGGCGTCAGTACGGTGGGGCTGACGAGAGGCATCACGCAGACGCTGCCGCTCCTGTCCAAGGTGACGATCCTGCTTCTGATGTATGCCGGCCGCGTGGGCAGCCTGTCGGTGGCGGCGGCCATGTCCGTCAGGCGGCAGAAAACACAGGCGGACTTGAAATACGTCTCCGAAAAAATCATCATCGGTTAAGCAGAGCTTTACCGCTTTGTCCAATCCGTCTGCGCGGACGAAGGGGTGAAATCATGATTAGAGCCGTGCGCAGCGGTGGAACGGAAAAACATTATGAAATCCATACTTGTGATCGGACTCGGGCGGTTCGGGCGCCATCTGTCACTTAAGCTGATGGAGCTTGGCAACGAGGTCATGGTTATCGACGAGAGCGAGGAGGCCGTCGAGCGCGTCGCGCCATTTGTGACAGCCGCGCGCATCGGTGACTGCCAGGACACGGACGTCCTGAAGGAGCTGGGTGTCAATAATTTTGATATCTGCTTCGTCTGCATTTCGGACGATTTCCAGGGGTCACTGGAGGTGACGTATGCGCTCAAGGAGCTGGGCGCGCAGTACGTCGTCGCGCGGGCTGACAGGGACGCTCAGACAAAATTCCTTGAGAAAATCGGCGCGGACGAGGTCATCCACCCGGAAAAGGAGGCGGCGCAGCGGACGGCCGTCAAGTACAGCGCCCGCAAAACCTTCGACTATATCGAGCTGACACCCGAATACGCCATATTTGAGATCTAGCCTCCGGATGAGTGGCTCGGGAAAACCGTCGCCGAGGCTGATGTCCGTTCAAAGCACAGCGTAAACATCATCGGCATTAAGATTAACGGGCACATCACGCCGATGGTCAAGGCCGACCATGTTTTTGTAAAGGAAGAGCACCTGATCGTCGCCGGGATTAAAAAGGACGCGCTGCGCCTGACGAATCAGAAGGCGGCCAGAAAGAACCCATTTAACGAGCGTTAGGTATGAGACAAAACAAAGGCGGCCGATGGGTCGCCTTTATTGCGTTCAGGGCGATCACAGATCGCCGCTGCGGTTTATTTACCACCCTGCCGGGTAATCGAAATAGTGGCTTGTAAACTCGATGACAGCGTACGGAAATCTGTTTTCGGGGGAGTACTCGGTGCTGACGTTGTAGCGGGTGACGCTGTCGTTCAGGCGGAGTGTGATTACAGTGTCGGTGCCGTCGGTTGAGAGGGAGGAGGAACTGCAATAGGGATTTTCCTTTGGTACGACTTCACCGAAACCCGCCGAGGGAATCGTATGATACAGCGTGACGGTGGCAATGCCCTCTGCG
>CAZJCH010000239.1:4360-4698 GCA_964544005.1 uncultured Papillibacter sp. | reverse complement strand
CACTACATTCCTTGCACACCAGTGTCTTGTCCTCGTACATTTTGAAACCTCTCTTTTGACATAAATATCTTACCCTTTTGGGCTTTTTATTTGCGCTCAGCTTTCACTGATAATCGCCGTTTTTTAAAAATTGTGCAAGCTTTTTCCTGATCCTTTGCACAGCGTTATCAACCGATTTCGGAGATTTACTCACATTAACGGCCATTTCCTCATAGGACATGCCCTCTAAATAAAGCCCCAAGACCTTTGACTCAAATCGGGAAAGAGAGCCATACAGACACTCTGTGATTTCATTAACACGCTCTCTCGCTATCACAAACTCTTCAGGATCACGCAAA
>CAZJCH010000239.1:0-4350 GCA_964544005.1 uncultured Papillibacter sp. | reverse complement strand
TATAGTCATTTAACGGATTGTGCTTAAACCTGGTCGCGGATTTTATGGCGCTGTAAAGTCTTCTTCTGATACAAAACTCGGCGTAGGTCTTGAATTTTACATCCTTTGCGGGGTCGTAATGTCTGACCGCGGATAAGAGACCGAGCATACCCTCCTGAATGAGATCCTCACTGTCGCCGCCGACAAGAAAGTAGGGTCGCGCACAGATTTTGACGAGCCTGCTGTATTCAGTGATCAGTTCCTCTTCAGCGTTCATATCGCCGGAAGAAGCAAGGCTCCAAAGCTCCACGTCGCGGTTATTGTAGTAATTATTCATATTTATACCGAAATTGGAAAAATAACTCACGCTGACTAAAATTATAGATAACGGCGGTCGCTCTGTCAAGTATTTTAGTTAATGTTTTTAATAATTTATTAATATTTGTGTAATTTTATAGCGATTTTATCCTATTGACGAGGCGCTCGGCGACAGCATTCGCTTTTATTTCCGTTTTTGCTTCCACCATAACGCGTATGAGTGCTTCAGTACCCGACGGCCGGACAAGTATCCTGCCGCTGCCCTGAAGTTTTACTTCTTCCATTTGTACAGCCTTATGTAATTCGGCGCTGGACATGATCGCGTCCTTCGCGGCATTTCCGCCCGTGATCGGCAGATTGATGAGAACCTGCGGGTATTGCGGCACATCCTTCGTCAGTTCCGATACCTTCATGCCCGAGGCAGCGACGACGCTGAGAAACTTGACGGCGGCCAACTGTCCGTCGCCTGTCGTGGCGTCATCCAGAAAGATGAGATGTCCCGACTGTTCGCCGCCCAGGCAGCAGTCTCGCCGCTGCATCATCTCAAGCACGTTTCTGTCCCCGACAGACGCGCAGAGCAGCTCAATGCCGTAATGATCGGCAAATTCGTGAAACCCAAGGTTCGACATGACTGTGGCAACGATCGCGTTGTTTTTCAGGCCGCCTCTCTCCTTCATGTACCGGCCCATGACTGCCATCATCTTGTCGCCGTCGACGATCTCCCCGTTCTCATCGACGGTCAGGCACCTGTCGGCGTCGCCGTCGAAGGCGAAGCCCAGGTCAAACGCGCCGGCTTTGACGATATTTCTGAGATGCTCCATATGCGTCGACCCGCAGTTATCGTTGATGTTGATCCCGTTCGGGTGGTCGTGCAGGAGCTCAAAATCGATATCAAACTTCGAGAACAGGCGTCCGGCCGTCTTGGCAGCGGCGCCGTTGGCGCAGTCGACAGCGATGTGAAGTCCGCGGATCTCCTCTCCGGCTGATTGCGCAAGATACTCTATGTACATCTCGGTGCCCCGCCCGTCGTCTGAGAGTACACGGCCCAATCCATCGCAGGTTTTCCTGAGGCAGGGCTCCTCTCCGTCAAGCATGCGCTCGATGCGTTCTTCCAACTCATCACGCAGCTTGTAACCGTTCTGGTCGAAAATTTTAATGCCGTTATGCTCAAACGGGTTATGGGACGCGGATATGACGATGCCCATCTGCGCCTTCAGATGAACCGTCAGGTAGGCGACGGCCGGCGTTGGCAGCACGCCGAGCGGCAGGACGTTGGCCCCGCCGGAGCAGATGCCCGCGATGAGCGCGGCCTCCAGCATGTCGGATGAAATCCGCGTGTCCTTGCCGATCAGAATGAGCGGCCTTTTCTCTGTGTTTTGATCAAGCAAAACGGTGGCCGACGCACAGCCGACCTTATAAGCCGTCAGCGCATCCAGCGTCTCGTTGACGACGCCGCGGATCCCGTCCGTACCGAAATATTTACCCATGAAATCATTCCTTTTAAAAACTCAATTGCTCATTTCCCGCAAAAGCGATGCCCAAATGCTCGTATGCCAACCGCGTGACGCAGCGGCCGCGGGGTGTGCGTGTCAGGAAGCCCTGCTGCATAAGATAGGGCTCATACACGTCCTCCAGCGTAATCGACTCTTCGTTGATCGTCGCGGCAATCGTCTCAAGCCCCACAGGTCCGCCGCCGTAATTCCTGATAATGCTCTCTAAAAGCCGCCTGTCGATGGCGTCGAGTCCCGTGCGGTCGATTTCAAGCCTTGTCAGCGCATCATCCGCCACTTCATGCGTTATAATGCCGTTTCCAATAACCTCGGCAAAATCCCGTATACGCCGCAAGAGACGGTTGGCAATTCTCGGTGTTCCGCGGCTTCTGGAGGCTATCTCCTCAGCCCCGTCCGAATCAATCGGAATTTTTAACAACCTTGCCGAACGCTCAATAATAATCTTAAGCTCCTCCGGCGAATAGAGCTCCAGCTTTAAGTCAATGCCAAACCGGTCCCGCAGCGGCGAAGACAGCTGGCCTGAGCGCGTCGTCGCGCCGACGAGTGTAAAGCTTTTGAGTTCAAGGCAGATCGATGTCGCCGCAGGCCCCTGGCCGATGATGATATCAATCTGTTTATCCTCCATGGCCGGGTAAAGAATTTCTTCAATGGCACGGTTCATCCTGTGAATTTCATCAATAAACAATATGTCGTTTTCATTGAGGTTTGTCAGGAGCGCCGCAAGGTCCTTCGGTTTTTCAATTGCGGGTCCGGAGGTTTTGCGGAGGGTCACGCCCATCTCGTTGGCGATGATGGCCGCCAGCGTTGTCTTCCCAAGCCCCGGAGGGCCGTGGAGCAGGACATGATCAAGCGGCTCATTCCGGCGCTTGGCGCCCTCAATGAAAACGGCAAGATTCTTCTTCGCCTTCTCCTGACCGTTATAGTCCGCAAGCGTCTGCGGCCGGAGGCTGCCCTCGTTGTCATCTTCACGGATAAAGGAGGTTGTCAGTAAAATCTCGTCATCCGGCAGCTTCGTTTTTTTTCTTTCATCTGTATAATCTATGCTCATTGACAAAGCCCCATCCCGTACAAGATTTGGCACATTTTATATGCTGTTTTTAAGGACATTGCGGATTATCTCCTCAACCGTGAGCGTCTCTGACTCCATGCCGCGAAGCGCTGATGCGATTTCGTTCTGGCTATATCCCAGAACGGCCAAGGCCGACGCCGCGTCCGAGAGCTTTGTGCCCGTGGTGCCCGCTCCCGCAGATACCGGGCTGAACCCGGAAGCTTTCAGCCCCATGGATTCTTTCGCTATTTTATCCTTCAGCTCAAGAATAACGCGCTGGGCTATCTTTTTACCGATGCCCGGCGCCATCGTCAGCGCACGCTCATCATCATTGATAATTGCGATGGCCAGCGACTCCGACGTACCGGACGAGAGGATCGACAGCGCTGCTTTCGGGCCGACGCCAGAGACGGTTAAAAGCTGTTCAAAGAACCGCTTCTCCCTCGTGTCAAAAAAGCCGTAGATATCGAATGCATCTTCCTTGATATTGCAGAATGTAAACAAACGCGCTTTCTTACCGATTTCGAGATGCGACAGCGTGTGCATCGTTGTGAAGCAGGCATAGCCGGCGCCGCCGACATCCACAACCGCAAGATTCTGCTCAATTAATGTAATTGGACCTTCTAAATAGTAGAACATACAGTGCCTCCGTTGATATTCAGGAGTGAACTCGAAACCCGGGCATGGCAGATGGCGATGGCCAGTGCGTCGGCAGCATCGTCCGGACGGGGAACCTCGTCTATTGATAAGAGCCGCCGGACCATCTCCATGACCTGCTTCTTCCCTGCCCTGCCGTAACCGGCAACCGTCTGCTTCACCTGAAGCGGCGTGTACTCAAACATCGGAATACCGTATTCCTCGCCGGCCAGGATCATAACGCCGCGCCCGTGGGCGACAGAAATTCCTGTTTTAAGGTTTGTGTTGAAAAACAGCTCCTCAATGGCGAGCGCGTCCGGCTTGTACATATCGATCAGCTCGCGGACGTCGTCATAAATCTGTTTAAGACGCAGCGCCAGGCGGATGCCCGCGGCTGTGCGGATGACGCCGCAGCGCACCAGAGACTGGCGGCTCCCTTCGGCTCTGATGACGCCGAAGCCGACGGTTGCGATCCCGGGGTCAATGCCGAGTATGATCATGTCGCCACACGCTCCTAATCTTTTACCCCTGAAGTCTTTTGACAAAGACGCACATATACTGTATGGAAAGCATGTGAAATCGCCCTGTATATACTACCACAAGATGGTGTGCAATGGCAACTATGTCCGATAGGAAAGGCCGCATTTCACACTATCCGAGCCGTTGCATACACTATATTGAAGCAAATCACACCCACCATTTCAACAAGGAGGAAAACAAATGCCAGATCGGGTTTTACCAGGCCCCGTACAGGAGAACGCCTGTATCAGAGAGGCCGTTTGCGTTCATACACGAAAGGTTTATGATTCCTGTAAAGATAAAGACTGCATCGAAGATTTGCGTCTATACCCGACCAGG
>CAZJCH010000238.1:0-4706 GCA_964544005.1 uncultured Papillibacter sp. | reverse complement strand
TTTGAATCCATAAAACAGCGGGAAGCAGTGGCCCAGCATGACAAACAAACCGGCAAGTTCACTGCCGAACAGGCTGAGATTAAAAAAACCGACATCAATAAAATAATCCGCGTTAAGAAAACGCGCGAACAAAAAACCACCGATCAGCACCGGCGCGACAGTTTTTACCACGTCGATGATAACGACGGCAATAGCGCCGCCCTTGCCGAATACGCGGTAAAAATTCGTCAGGCCGGGATTGCCGCTGCCGTAATTCCTGATATCCTTTTTGTAAAAATACTTTGATGTAATGATCGCACCGTTGATGCCGCCGATCACATAGGCCTGTATCGCTGTTATGATTAACAATAATATCAACACGCTTGTATTCCTCCATGATTCTCCGAGTGTATATTATATGATTTCATCATGTGGAAGGTTACTTGTTTTCGTCACTCTTTTGCCGGATGAACATGCGAATTGGCGTACCCTCAAGCCCAAATACGCCCCTAATCTGGTTTTCGAGATAACGCTGATAAGAAAAATGAAAGAGCGATGCGTCGTTGCAGAAGCAAACGAAGGTTGGCGGGCGGACACCTATCTGCGTCATATAGTAAATCTTCAGCCTTTTCCCTTTATCCGTCGGCGGCTGAACCCTTGAAGTCGCGTCCGACAACACGTTGTTGAGCATGCCTGTCGTAATGCGCATGGCGGATTGATTATCAACATACCTGATGAGCTCGAAAATGCGATCAACGCGCTGACCGCTCTTGGCGGAGATAAATAGGATCGGCGCATAGGTCATGTAGCTGAGGTCCTGCATGATCACCTGGCGCATGCGGTCCATCGTGTTGCTTTCTTTTTCGACTAGGTCCCATTTGTTGACGATAATGATACTCGCTTTACCCGCCTCGTGAGCAAGCCCGGCGACCTTCGTGTCCTGATCCGTTACACCCTCCCG
This sequence comes from uncultured Papillibacter sp., assembly GCA_964544005.1. Classification (GTDB taxonomy): domain Bacteria; phylum Bacillota; class Clostridia; order Oscillospirales; family Oscillospiraceae; genus Sporobacter. The sequence continues at coordinate 3,766 of CAZJCH010000238.1, read as the reverse complement.
GGCGTCAATCATGATGAGGCATACGTCGGCGCGCTCGATGGCCATTTCAGAGCGCAGGACACTGTATTTCTCAATCCTGTCGTCAATTCTTGACCGGCGGCGAATCCCCGCAGTATCAATAAATATATAACGTCCCGATTCATTCTCAAACGGCGTGTCGACGGCGTCGCGTGTCGTCCCGGCGACATCGCTCACGATCACTCTTGTTTCACCGAGGATATGGTTTATGAGCGACGACTTGCCGACATTCGGCTTTCCGATAACGGCGACGCGGATGGCGTCGTTCTCCTCCTCAGCGTCCTTATCGGCAGGAAAATGGCTCACACAGGCATCCAGCATATCACCTGTGCCATGCCCGTGGACCGCCGACAGGGCGATAGGCTCGCCGATACCCAGCTCGTAAAACTCGTAAATATCGGGATTTGTCGGCCCGACGGAGTCCATTTTGTTGACGGCGAGCACGACGGGCTTATTTGAACGCAGCAGTATATTGGCGATCTCCCGGTCGGCCGCCGTCACACCTGTCGTGATATCGGTCACAAAGAGAATAACATCTGCCATTTCGATCGCCAGGAACGCCTGCTCGCGCATGAAATGCAGGATTTCATTGTCGGCCTTCGGCTCAATACCGCCTGTGTCGACAATTGAAAACTCATGCCCGGCCCAATCACTTGAGGCGTACAGCCTGTCCCGCGTCACACCCGGTGTGTCCTCGACGATGGAGAGCCTCTGACCGGCTATTCTGTTGAAAAGCATCGATTTGCCGACATTCGGCCGCCCGACGATCGCTATCAGCGGTTTAGCCAATAGAGCCACTCTCCTCTCTTGTTAATTTCCAAAAATCGCTCTTATTAAATCCGCACCGTCCTGTCCGACGACTCTGATGTCGACACCCAGCTCGGCGGTCACTTCCTGCAGCGTCACATCATCCAAAAAGACGTTCTCCCCGTGGCGGAGCATATTTTTTGTGATGAGAAGGCGCGCGCCAAGGTCACGGCCTTTCAGCTGCCGTATGAGATCGCCGCCTGTGAGAAGGCCGGCCACATCGACGGAGGAGCCGAAGAAATCGTTTTGAATCGTGTATATGGTGCCACTTATATTAGCACATTTTTCCGCGGCTGAATGTAAAACTTTTTGTAAACATTTTGCCGCCGCCGCGCCTGTGGCGATAGAAAACGGCGTTTTCAACGCCTTATGCTGCAAACGGAGCGCTTTTTCGGTCTGGGTCATCAAAAGGCGAAGCATACCGACGCCGTTTTCGAGCTGCGGATACCCCTCATAAAAGCTGTCGTCGGGAATTTCCATTCCGGCTTTGAGGAAAAGCTCGTCCGCCGGGTAGATGAGCCTCGTGCCAAGCTTCTTGAGGCACTTATTCCCAAAACGCACCGCCTGCCGGACTGTTTTTCGAGCAAGCTCAGAATCAAAGGGTCTGAGATCATACAGTCCGTCCCTGTACTTCGTCAAACCGACAGGCACGACGGAGACGCTTTTAACAGCGGGATACATGCCGGCCAGATCGCTCATACTGCGGTCAAGGTGTTCGCCGTCATTCAAACCGGGGCAGCAGACGATCTGGCAGTTCATTGTCATTCCGGCCTCTTTGAAACGCCGCAGCGATTCAAGTCCGCGGGCGCTTTTCTTGTTACCAAGAAGCAGGCTGTGCAGCTCCGGCTCAGTGGAATGGACGGATATGTTCAGCGGACCAAGGTGCATGTCGATCATCCGCAGTATTTCACTGTCTGAGAGGTTTGTAAGCGTTACATAATTTCCCTGCAGGAAGCTGAGCCTGTTGTCATCATCTTTAAAATACAGCGTTTCACGCAAACCTTTCGGGAGCTGGTCGACAAAACAGAATACGCATTTGTTGGCGCAGGAACGCGGTTTGTCCATCAGATAAGAATCGAAGGTGAGACCCAGATTCGCGCCCTCCGGCTTTTTGATCCGCAGAATCTTTATTTTTCCTTCGGGCTCATGGATTTCGAGCCGCAGTCGCGCGTCGTAAGAATAAAACTTATAATCGAGCACATCCCGAATTTTATGTCCGTTTATTCTGACGAGCATATCACCGGGTCTTATGTTTAACCCGCCGGCCGGGCTGTTTTCATCAATATATGTTATCAGGGAACCCATACCAAGCTCCATTTCCATTGTCTGCAAATCCAATGCTGCTTAATATAATGCCACATTATGCCAGTAAATATGTTGCATTGGGTGCGTTGGTCCTGTCCGACATAAAATGCGGCGGGGTGCTCCCCCGCCGGACATTTATTTCGTTTCCATTTTTATAACTTCTCGCCCGTTATATGTGCCGCAGGCTTTACATACTCTGTGCGGGAGACGCAGTTCGCCGCATTTGGAGCATTTGACAAGACCCGGTGTTTCAAGCTTCCAGTGTGAGGAACGCCTCTTGTCTCTTCTCTGTTTTGATGTTTTACTCTTTGGTACTGCCATGGTGACACCTCCTGTAATTTATTATTCCAGGAGCTGCCAAAAAGGTCAGCATGCCTGGGTGCTGTTTCAATTGTTTTCCAAAAGCCGTCCGAGGGCAGCCAGTCTGGGGTCTGTATCCAGCTTGCAAGCGCACGGTCCTGCGTTCAGGTCGGCGCCACATTTTTCACAGAGGCCCATACAGTCTTCACTGCATAAAAACCTCTGATCCATGTTCAGAATAAACTCAGTAGCGATAATTTCGTCAACGTCCGCAAAATCCCCATTGAGAACAAACATATCCGGATCGTCCTCGGCCTTTTCCGACTCCTTCAGAATTGTCTCAATTGTCAGGTGGAAGGGGTATTCAAAATCCTTTAAGCACCTGGCGCACGTACACATCAATACTGCGTCAACGTCGGCACTGAAGGTGAGAACGCCCGCGATGTTCCTGATGCTTCCGGCAGCTTTCACCGGAATTTTGATGCTTGCAACAGATCCGTCCAAAGCCTCCGTCAGGTCAGGCTCATAGTCAAAACTGACGCCGCTGCCCGGAATATTGATGATTTCACGAAGATCAAGACGCATATCAAACCTCGCACATTCGCTTAGACATTATAATTGATAAAGCAAATGTTGTCAAACATATTTTTGTGTTGTATTATTATTATTCAATGGATGCGGATTAACCATTTATACACGTACTAAATTAAAGGCGGTACCCCTTTGAGACAATTCACCGTACAAAAAAATGACGCGGGGCAGCGGCTGGACCGGTTTGTGGGAAAGACAGTGCCGCTTTTGCCGTCGTCTCTCATTCAGAAGTATATCCGCCTGAAGCGCATCAAGCTCAACGGTAAAGGCGCAAAGCAGGACACGAAGCTCGGACTTGGTGACATCATACAGCTGTATGTGAATGATGAATTTTTTGAAGTGCCGTCAGAGGAGAACGCGTACTTAAAAATCACTGATCCCCAGCTTGATGTCATATATGAGGACGAGAATATCCTGCTTGTCAACAAAAAAGCGGGCGTATTATGCCATAGTGACGGCGAATCGTCCAGCAACACACTCATTACCCATATTCAGGCGTATCTGTATCAGAAACGCGAATGGGTGCCGAGGGAGGAAAACGCCTTCGCACCGGCGCTCTGCAACCGAATCGACCGCAACACCTCCGGCATCGTCATCGCCGCGAAAAACGCAGATGCCCTGCGCGTCATGAACGACAAGATCAAAAACCGCGAGGTGGAGAAATTTTACCTTGCCGTTGTGCATGGAGAAATCAAGCCGAAAAGCGGACGGCTGGAGGGCTTTATATTCAAGGACGCTGTTAAAA
>CAZJCH010000237.1:0-4717 GCA_964544005.1 uncultured Papillibacter sp. | reverse complement strand
GGCGGAGTCGATTTACAAAATGATGGTAATAATTTCGGTGCATTAATAATGACTCCACGGTTTTGCAGCAGCATATAAAATAAGATAGCCTGGAACTGTTGATACTACAATGGTTTCGGGCAATATTTTTTACAAAAAGTTGTCAAAAAACTATGGCGTATTATGTCGCAATATGATATAATACGAGGTGAAGGGACGTGGTCTGATGCACCTCAAGAGAACACCTCAAAAATCGGGACGTATCTACCTTTCCATCACGGATAGCTATTATGATAAAGAAAAGAAATGCTCAAGACAGATTACTGTAGAGAAACTTGGATATCTTGATGAGCTGAAAACAAAATATGACGACCCTATCGCTTTTTTTAGTAAGCGGGTAGAGCAGCTTAAAGAAGAGAAGAAAAAGCAAAAAGCTCCTGTATCATTTGAATTTCATATGACAGATAAGTTGTCTGTGAATTCTGATTTGCGCAAAAACTTTGGATATGCCGCTCTTAATTCCATTTACCATGAGCTTGGCCTGCACACATTTCTCGTAAATCGGCAACGCCATACAAAAGAAGAATTTGATGTAAATACAATCACGAAATTACTCGTTTTCTCCCGGCTTCTCTTTCCAGCGTCAAAGAAGAAAACCTTTGAGGATAGAACTCGTTTTTTTGAGAAGGGGGATTATTCTCTCGATGATATCTACCGGTGTCTTACCCTTCTCTGCAAACACAAAAATAATCTTCAGATTTGGATCAATGATAGAATCAAAGAACTCTATGGAAGAGATTCCAGCCTTGTCTATTATGATGTCACAAACTACTACTTTGAAATCGACGCTCAAGATGATCTTAGAAAGAACGGAGTCTCAAAGGAACATCGCCCAAACCCAATTGTTCAAATGGGCCTCTTCATTGATAACAATGGGCTACCAATCACCTTTGAGCTGTTTCCTGGTAATACCAATGATTGCATGACCTATCGACCCAATCTAAAGCGCATTAAGACTCAGTATGGGCTCGGCAAGGCCGTTGTTGTTGCAGACAAAGGGATGACAACGGGTGATAATATTTGGTACACCCTCTCGGCAGGAGACGGTTATGTATTCAGCATGTCCGTTCGGGGTGCTGACAAAGAATTGAAGGATTTTGTTATGAATGAAGATGGATACCAATGGCTCGGTGAAGAGTACAAGCGCAAGTCCAGACTGTGCCCCCGAATGATATTGGTTACATCCACCTCCGGCAGGAAATTAAAGAAGACTGTTGATGAGAAGCAGGTCGTGTTTTACAGTGAGAAATATGACAGACGTGCAAAGGCAGAGCGAGCAGCCGCAATTGCAAAGGCAAAAGACTTAATTGCACATCCCGGCAAATATACTCGCGCCACTTCTTATGGGGCTGCTGCATATATCAAGAACATTAATTTTGATAAAGGAACCGGTGAGATAATTAACGCTGGGCAAGTTCTTGAGCTCGATGAGGAAAGGTTGAAAGAAGAAGAAGCTTTAGACGGTTACTATGTGATTGTAACAAGTGAGATGACAGAATCAGATGACAGAATCATTGAAATGTATCGCGGCTTATGGCGAATTGAAGAATCATTTCGCGTAACAAAAAGTGACTTAGAAGCGCGCCCAGTGTATGTGTCAACGATTACCCATATTGAGGCGCACTTTCTCACCTGTTTTATTGCGTTGGTTATTGCAAAAATCCTGGAAATGAAAACCGGACATGAGTACAGTATTTCGAAAATGCTGGAAAGCTTAAAAAAAGCAGAGTGCAGCCACGTTCAGCGCAACTACTATTTATTCGATTATTATGATGATGTTCTTGAAAGCATCGGGCCTAAAACCGGCATCGATTTTTCTGCAAGAATTAGGAGCTTAGCTGAAATCAAAAATATTTTTGCTGATGCAAAAAAATGAAAAATACGCTATGATTTACTGACATATTAAAACAGCCCTCAATCCCAGTCACCATGCGGGTTTGAAGGCTGTTATTATTTGCTTTTGTTGCAAAACTCAGGATAACATGTATTTTGGTTTATTTTGCCTTGTTCATAAAAATTATATAATATCTGTTGAAAAAAATGGTCTTGCAAAACTTTATGTATCATGTTAATATATTCAAGCGTCTATTGACAGGCGGGGAAACCCGCGTCTGACGACACAACACTGTTTATCATCTGGACGGTCCGCTGCCGAGAGAACCACGTTTTGTTCGCTATTCGGCATGAACGTCTTATGTGAAGGGAGGATAATTATATGGATCTCGTAAAATTGCTCAGTGAAAAATACATGAAGCCTGAGCTGCCTGATATGAATGTCGGAGACACCGTCAGGGTGACCGTCCGTGTCAAGGAGGGGAACCGTGAGAGGAACCAGGCTTTTGAGGGAACAATCATTGCCAAGAAGCATGGCGGCATTAACGAATCAATCACAGTACGCCGCATATCGTACAATGTCGGTTGTGAAAAGGTTTTTCCAGTGCACTCTCCAACAATCGTATCTGTCGAAACCGTCAGAAGAGGCAAGGTCAGAAGAGCCAAACTCTACTATCTCAGAGACAGAATCGGTAAGAGAGCGAAAATCAAGGAAAGATTATTGACAAGATAATACAAAGTTTATAAAAAGTATCAAAAAAAAGGGGCTCTGCCCCTTTTTTTGATACAATAAATTCCGATAAATCTTATGAAATGCTATTGACGAGGTTTTTATGATGGATGAAAGATATCAGGAAGAAAAAAACAAGGCTTTCGATATCGATTTCATAGCGGATTATACAATAAATTATTCCGACAGCGAACCTGAGACAGAGGAAAAGCCGTTAAAGCGGAAGAAGCTGAAAACAGGCAGGGATACGAATATGGGCCTTTACGATTGGCTTCAGTGTATCGTATCCGCCGTCGTCGCGGGCATTTTGATTTTTGTTTTTATCGGTAAGGTGGACGGTATCAAGGGACCCTCCATGATGCAAACCCTGCAGAACGGTGATACTGTCATTTTGTCGAATCTGTTATATACGCCCAAGTATCCGGATATCGTGTTTATTAAGACGGAAGCGTACGGCGAAAAACCGATCGTTAAACGCATCATCGCAACGGAAGGCCAAACTGTCAACATCGACTTTGAAAGAGGCGTCGTTTCAGTCGACGGCGTGGAATTACGGGAGCCTTACGTCAACGGGCAGACAACGCTTCGCATTAACTTCGACGGGCCTGTGACGGTGCCTGAAGGCCATGTATTCGTTATGGGTGACAACAGAAACGAATCGTCCGACAGCCGAGACGACCGCGTCGGGATGGTCGATGTCCATGATATACTTGGAAAAGTGTATCTTGTGCTCATCCCCGGAAAAGGGTATGGTGACAAAAGAGACTGGAGCAGATTCGGCTCCGTATACTGAAGCATATCCGTATGGCCGTGCTGAGACGGTCTGTAAATAAAAAAGGGCCAAGCCCCTTTTTTTTGTTTGTAAAATGTGTATAATCATATCAAGGCGAATTGACCGGACTAAAAGGGGCTATACAGATGGACGACAATGATTTTGATTATGAGCTTTTTAAAGAAAAATACGGCATTGATTTAAGATCGGACGACGAAACAGAGGATGAATTTGTTGAGATCAAGCAAGAGACGCCCGTAAAAAAGACAGAAAGTAAAAATACAAATAACAAGAAGACAGACAGTAAGGAAGGCCAACCGAAAATGGAGCTTTACGACTGGCTCCAATGCATTGTATCGGCCATATTGTGCGGCATTTTGGTTTTTGTATTTGTCGGCAGAGTCATCGGCGTCGACGGCAGTTCCATGCTTGACACGCTGCGCGACAGGGACAAGGTTATCATGACCAACCTGTTTTATACACCCAAATACGGTGACATCGTCGTCATAAAAACAGAGGCGTTCGGTGAAACACCCCTCGTCAAGCGCGTCATCGCGACACAAGGGCAGACGATCGATATCGATTTCGAAACCGGCGAAGTTTCTATAGACGAACGCGTCATTATTGAAGACTATATACGAGGAACGACGTCGGAAAGGCTTGATTTTAAAGGCCCGGTGACGGTGCCAAAAGGCTTCGTATTTGTCATGGGCGATAACAGGAATGCGTCTACCGACAGCCGGGACGAGCTGGTCGGTATGGTCGATACACGGCAGATTCTCGGCAAAGTCCTGTTTATTCTTATCCCGGGACCAAATGAAGACGGATCACGTTCTTGGAACAGGATAGGCAGCGCGTATTAAGGAATAGGCTCTATATGCATCAGGACATGAATATTCAATGGTTTCCCGGTCATATGACAAAAGCGCGGCGCATGATCACAGAACAGGTAAAGCTCGTAGACGCCGTCTGTGAGATCATTGACGCGCGGATCCCCGTATCAAGCCGGAATCCGGACCTGGACAGCCTCACAGGCGGAAAACCGCGGCTCATTATCCTCAATAGAACGGATCAGGCGGATCCCGCCGTTACAAAAAAATGGGTATTTTATTTCAAGTTGAAAGGCGACGCGGTTCTTGAGACGGATGCCAAAAGCGGAAAGGGGACGACCGGCTTTACGTCCGCCGTCCGCGAGCTTCTGAAAGACAAGCTGGCGGCTTATGCGGCAAAGGGGCAGGCAGGCCATATCGTTCGCCTCATGATCGTCGGCATCCCGAATGTCGGAAAATCTTCCTTTATCAACAGAATCGCAAAAAGGAAAGCGGCGGAGGCGTCGGACAAGC
>CAZJCH010000236.1:0-4741 GCA_964544005.1 uncultured Papillibacter sp. | reverse complement strand
AAGCGCAGAAGGTCGTGTAGGACGCCTTCCAATAAAAACGCGGATGACAATTTCATCCTGTTGGATTCATTTCATCAGGGTGAATTTGTCATTTTTTACTTAATTTTTTTGGAAAAAAACCGATATACACTATATCGCTAATATTTAAGAGTTATATGGGGGGCCTTTCATCATGCTCAACAAGATAAAGAGGTATTACAAGTTCAAGCTGGGCACAAAGATTCTGATCTGCATGCTTATCACAGTCGTCTTTTTGGCGGCCGCCGTCGTCATCGGACTGCTTACGATGGTGCGCGCCGGCGGCACATCTGCCGTCACGCTCATCGTGATGGGCGCTCTCGCGCTTGTGGGCGTCTTTCTGGCGTTTTACTTCTCGAGATTTCTCGGCAAGTACCTTAAATACCCGCTGGAAGGCATGTCCGTTGGTCTGAAGAAGATGACGGAAGGCGACCTGTCGTATTTTGACAACGATGTGGAAGTCAGCCAGGACACGCGGGATGAGATGAACCTGCTTGCCTTTTATTTTGTGGGGCTTTTAAATGCCCTTCGGGTGAAGGTTGCCGATACGAAGCAGGTAGCCGCCGGCAATCTGACGACGAAGATCCAAATCAACCACCCGAATGATATGCTCGGCAACGCGCTGCAGGCGGCTGTCGACAACACGCATCAGATCGTCAGTGCGATTTCGGTCACAGCCGATCAGGTGGCGTCGGGCGCGAACATGGTTTCCGACTCCAGCTTTGCCCTCTCCCAGGGTGCCGCTGCCCAGGCCAGCTCCGTCCAGGAGCTGACGGCGTCTCTGACCGAGGTGTCGGCCAAGACGAACGAGAGCGCGTTAAACGCCGAAAATGCCAACGAGCTGGCCCAGAATGCCAAGACAAACGCCATTGTCGGCAACGATCAGATGAAGGAAATGCTCAGCGCTATGGACGAGATCAATGAATCGTCCAGCCGCATCAGCAAGATTATCAAGGTTATCGACGATATCGCATTCCAGACGAATATTCTCGCGTTAAACGCCGCCGTCGAAGCAGCCCGGGCCGGCCAGCACGGCAAGGGCTTTGCAGTCGTGGCCGAGGAGGTGCGCAATCTCGCGGCGAAATCCGCCAACGCCGCAAAGGAGACCACCGAAATGATCGAGGGCTCAATGAAAAAGGTCGATGCCGGTACTAAAATCGCCAATAACACAGCTGCCGCTTTAAACCAGATCGTCGAGCAGATCGAGAAGGCGGCCAATCTCGTGCAGGCGATCTCCATCTCCTCCAACGAGCAGGCCGCGGCCATCGGGCAGATCAACCAGAGCATCGCCCTCGTATCGGATGTCGTGCAGACGAACGCCGCCACGGCCGAGGAGAGCGCCGCGGCCAGCGAAGAGCTCTCCGCCCAGGCAGCGCAGCTGAAGGAGGCCGTCAACGCGTTTACAATCCAAACCGCAAATACCCTAAAGCCCGGCGCCGGCCGGCCCGCCTCCAGGCTGGGCAAAGCACCTCAGGCCGGTGCTCCCACAGGGGCAAAAGCCCGGATCTCTCTGGAAGACGATTTTGGTAAATATTGACCTCTCACCATCCAATTATTAAGCGAGCGGCCCGGAGACGGGCCGTTTTGTTATATAAGAAGGCTGTCTATTGACAAAATCCATAAAAAGAGCGGGTTATTTTTTATTCATTATTTTCGAAAATAAGCCGATAAAAATTCTATGTCATATAATAATTAGAAACGGGGAAATCCAATGGTCTCAAAGGTATTGTATCGATTTAAGTCGTATATCAAAGCACGCCTCGGAACAAAGATTCTCATTTGCTCGCTGCCTTCGGCAATCTTTTTGACGGTTGCCGTGGTTCTCGGGCTGCTGATGCTGCTGGGCATGATGCCGAAAACGATCGTGACGCTGATCGTGATGGGCGCGCTGGCCCTGCTGGGCATCATTTTTGTTTTTTACTTCTCGCGCATTCTCGGCAGCTATCTGAAATACCCGCTGGAGGGCATGACGGTCGGCCTGCAGAAGATGACGGAGGGCGACCTCACGTATTTTGACAACGACATGGTCATCAGCAAGGATACAAAGGACGAACTCATGCTCCACAGCGCATACTTTATCGACCTGCTCTTCGCCACGCGCGAAAAGGTCGCCGATACGAAGCAGATTGCGGCCGGCGACCTGACGACCCAGGTGCATGTGCGGAGCGACAAGGACCAGCTGGGCAACGCGCTGAAGGAGCTTGTCAACAACACGCATCAAATCGTCAACTCGATCTCGGTAACGGCCGAGCAGGTCGCCTCAGGCTCGAACTTGGTCTCCGACTCGAGCTTTGCTCTCTCCCAGGGTGCCGCCGCACAGGCCAGCTCCGTGCAGGAGCTGACGGCAACCTTGACCGAGGTATCGGCCAAGACGAACGAGAGCGCGGCAAACGCCGAAAAGGCCAACGACCTGGCCCAGAACGCCAAGACAAACGCCATTGTCGGCAACGATCAGATGAAGGAAATGCTTGGCGCCATGGACGAGATCAACGAATCGTCCAGCAGCATCAGCAAGATTATCAAGGTCATCGACGATATCGCCTTCCAGACGAATATTCTCGCGTTAAACGCCGCAGTCGAGGCAGCCCGGGCCGGGCAGCATGGCAAGGGCTTTGCCGTCGTGGCCGAGGAGGTGCGCAATCTCGCGGCGAAATCCGCAAACGCCGCCAAGGAGACCACCGACATGATCGAGGGCTCAATGAAAAAGGTCGATGCCGGTACGAAAATCGCCAATAATACGGCTGCCGCTTTAAACCAGATCGTCGAGCAGATCGAGAAGGCGGCCAATCTCGTACAGGCGATCTCCATCTCCTCCAACGAGCAGGCCGCGGCCATCGGGCAGATTAATCAGAGCATCGCCCTCGTGTCGGAGGTCGTGCAGACGAACGCCGCCACCGCCGAGGAGAGCGCCGCGGCCAGCGAAGAGCTCTCCGCCCAGGCGGCGCAGCTGAAGGAGGCCGTCAACGCGTTCACGCTCCAAACCGGAAAATCCCTCAAGCCTGGCACCGGCCGTCCCGCTTCCAGATTCGCTAATGCGTCGAAGCCTGCGGCCCCGGTAAAAGCGAAAATCTCCCTGGAGGACGACTTCGGGAAATATTGAGTTGAATTCCTGATATATACATCAAAACGGCCCGTTTCGGGCCGTTCTGATGTATATTTGGCTTCCCCCCCCCGAGGGGAAGGCTCAACTATTGGGCAACAAATCAATGACGCACCAATCGCGCCGCAATCAGCGACACGGCGGCGCCGAGCTGGCCCACCGCAAAATAGACATAGAGCATCGTTATTCCCCCACCGGTGAAGAAGCTCGAGGCCGTCACCAGGAGGCAGACGGCTGAAATCACAATGCTGCGTCGCCTGTTCAGGCGCTTCTCTTCAGGCTCAAGCGGCTTGTTGGACGACGGGACGGGCGACAGCAGCAGGCTGAGCATGAAGCTGACGGCAGAGACGGCGATGAGGTAAACCGGAGTTACATAAGGCGCCGTCAGGACGCCTGCCGCTAAAAGAGCGGCGTAGCCGACTGTGAAGGTCACGCAGCAGCCCAGATGTGTTTTGGCGTGATACCCCCCGGCGGTGAGGCGCAGCGGTATAAACGGCAGAAGGAAGAAGAGCCAGGAAAGCGGCCTTGAAAAAAGGATCGAAACGACGATAACGAGGACAATATTGATCGCTGTCGACAGCATGAGCTCGAAGCCGTAGGCGTAAACGGCGATATCCTCCTCTTCGATAATTCCCCGCCGCGCCAGGACGCCGCACAGCTGCTCCGCTTTTTTTCCGAGCATGTCAGGATACCTGCTGCGCGTTCGGTTGTTCGGACGGGATGTTCATATGGATCGAGACAACAAAATGGGTGTCGCTGGAAAAGATGTTCATCGTCCCCTTGTAATTATCGATACATCTTTTGACGTTTTTGAGGCCGTAGCCGCGCAGCTTGAGGTTTTTCTCCCCCTGCTCCAGCTCCGGGTCCCGCTTTTTGTACGAGTTCTTGATTTCGTAATACAGCAGCGCGTCCTTTTGTATGAGCTGTATCGAAATGGCCCTGCTTTCTTCCTCCAGCATGGCGCACGCCTCGACGGCGTTGTCGATGGTATTGCCCACAATGACGCTCAGGTCGGCTGCGGAGATATCCAGGTCCGGTTTGACCCTGATATCGAGCTGTGTTTCTATGTTCATTCTCCTGGCCTTCTGGATGCTGGCGTTTAAAACGGCGCTGATGACCGTGTTCCCTACGTCGACGACATTTCCGATGCCGTCAAAGAGGCCCGTCACCTGGGTGATACATTCCCTGGCGTTGTCGATGTCGTTCCTGCTCATGAGCTCGTTCATCGTGTTCAGGTACTTCCTGATGTCGTGCCAGAGCGCCCGTGTATTGGCCTGGTCCTCCTTGATCTGGTTGAAATAATCCACCTTCAGCCGGTACTGAAGATCGGCCAGCTCATTCTGCCGCCGTATCTCGCCGACCTCCTTAATCCGTTCAACATACAGGAAAACGATGATATTGATATAGAGGATGCCGATGGCGCCGACAATAAAGCTCCATGTGATCTGTGTCGCGGAATTATGTACCGCCAGATACATCAAATAGCAGATAAATACGCTGAAAACCTGGCACATCAAAAGCGGGACCGCCTCGATCAGCGAATCCTTTGTTTTTTTCCGCTTCGACAGCCGGATGACAAGAAAAATGAGGAAGAATTGGACGAGCTTGGCCAGAACGATAAAC
>CAZJCH010000235.1:0-4742 GCA_964544005.1 uncultured Papillibacter sp. | reverse complement strand
TGCCGAGCAGATGCTCGGCGCTCGGCCCCGCGTTTGCCAGCTTCGAGTTTTGCTGTGTATAGGAATATGGGGCAATAACCGGCGCCAGAACTGCGACCAGAAAAAGCAGAACCAAGACGGCGAGAGCAACCACAGCAAGCTTGTTCTTTTTCAGCTGACGCCAGATTTCATACAGCCGCGACCTTTTTTTCTTTGTTTGCATTGTGCTCCGCCTCCTTCCTTTTTACTTTTCCGACGTACTGTGAGCGGATCCTTGGGTCAACCAGCGCGAATATGACGTCCACCAGCAAGATGATCACAGCGAACATCGCCGATATGATCAGGATGCCGCTCTGGATCACGGGATAATTACGGTTGAAAAGTCCGTCCATGATGTACTGCCCGAGGCCGGGAACCGAGAAGATGACCTCGGTAATGAGCGAGCCGCCCAGAGAAACGCCAAATATGCCGCCGATGACCATGATGACCGGGATCATCGCGTTTTTCAGCGAGTGGCGGTAAACCACCTTGCCCTCCGAGAGCCCCTTCGCTCTGGCGGTCGTAATATAGTCCTGCCGCAAGACCTCCAGCAGGTCCGACCGCATTTGCCTGGCGATAATAGCGGTGAGGCCGAGCGCCAGGGTGACGCATGGCAAAATCCAGCCCGTCCAGTCTTCGACGCCGCGGGCCGGCAGCCAAGCCAGCTGGACGCTGAATAGTCGTATGATAAGCAGCGCGAACCAGAAGCTCGGCATCGATACCGCGATCAAAGAGAGAAAGATGGCGGCATTGTCCTTCCACGAATGCTGATGCGTCGCCGCGTAAATACCGATCGGGATTCCGAGAATGACGGATAATACGGTACCCACTGCGACGAGCATCAGCGTATACGGCAAACGCTCCAGCATTTCGTCGGCCACAGGCTGTTTCGTCCAGAGAGATGTGCCAAAATCACCTTGCAGCACGTCGCCGAGGAAACGCACGTACCGGACCGGAAGAGGGTCGTTGAGCCCCATCTCTTCACGGAGCGCAACAACCTCCTCCTGGGTCGCCCGCGGGCCGAGCATCATTCTGGCCGGATCTCCGGGGGTAAGATCGATTAAGATCAGCACGACCAATGAGATACCCAAGAGGACGGGTATCAGCATCAGGAGCCGCTTTGTTATGTACCTTGCCATTATGCACCTACCTCTTTTCAGAATTAAAAGCAACGTGTTTTAATCCGGCGTTTACCCTCTCCAATCCTCTTTAAGGTATTTGTTGTAATAAAATCTCATAACTTTAATATTATAGAACCTGCAGTTTGCCTACAATGTTTATCGTATCTATAAAAAATGCCGGTTTTATGAAAGCTGATTGTATAATATATACGAAAGAAAAAGATGCGCCCGTGGCCGAACTGTAAATGTTCACCACAAGGCGCTCCTTATTCGACTATCACTATCGGCATGACTGGGAAAAACGACTTGTTATCCGCTTTCGGCGGTATCCTTCGGAGTCAGTAATACGCTGATCGGATAATCCTGCATCATTATAAAATAACAGAACCTCAGGTAGGCCAGAATACTCTCGTTGTGGATATCAACATCAAGCAGATGCGTCAGCTTTTCCAGACGGTAAAGCAGTGTGTTCCGGTGGATATAGAGCGCGCGTGCGGCATTGCCAAGATGCCATTTGTGCACCAGCAGTTGGTAAAGCGTGGCATAGTATTCCGTACCCTGAGATGCGTCCGATTCAATCAGCTTAAAAAGCGACGGGGAAACCCAGTCCTGCCACCTGAGATGAGATTTAATTTCGCTGGCAAGTCCTTCAAGGGGGCAGTCCTTATAGGCGTGAAGCTTGCCCCCCAGGTCAGACGCGTGCAGGATGGCATAGGCGGCTTGCTTATAATAAGTGACAACATGCTGCAGGCCGATAAAGGGGAAGCTGATACCGCAATGGTAATCGCTCACGCGAATTTGACGGGCAATACATTCCTGGACGGTTTGGATATGCTTGGTGATATCCCTGACGATGATGATGATGGATTCGTTATATGGGAACATGATGGCAATTGAGGAGATTTCCTTTAAGCTGTCACATAGCCAGTAAAGCAGGGTATGGTCGTATCCGACGGCGGTAGTGGATACTTTATACAACACCAGAAAATCCGACTCTTCCCACTTCAGAGACCAGTATATCGGACGTATTGTATCCGCCGGGATGTTATGGCCGTCCAGCATCTCAACGAGACGTGAATAAATCGGATACTTATCTGAGTTCATGCCCTGTGTTTCCTGCAGCATCCGGCCGTATACGTCGGCGACATGCCGGGTCAGCTGCGGGATTGCCGGACTCACGTTCTTTCTGAACCAGTAAATATAGAAGTGGCCCCAGATTTCTTTATTGACGTAACAATTCGTTCGGATATGGTATTCAAACTTTGTATCCTGCCAGGCAGGCATAACGGCCGGGTCCACTTCATTGGGATATCTCTCGGTCATATTCATTTTTTTCAGCCGTTCCAGAAAGCGGACAGGCATCGTGTTGAGCGCCTTGACATCGTCCCATTCCTCATACAGCTGCTCCTTGGTATATTGCCGTGTAATTGCGTAAATGTGCATATTCCTGTTACCGAAAAACATCGGGCATTGTAATATATCATGCGCCGCGTCGAGTATCGCCTGGTAAGGGTTCGGCTCGTGCCGTGCCTTTAAAAGCTTCTCATCCCAGCTTCGGAATTTGTCGAACGTGTAGATAATCCTGTTAATAATCTCCGCCAGCGCCGCGTGATCGACAATAAGAATATCGTATTGATGGACGAGAATAATTTGATCGTAAGTGTCTCCAAAAAACTCATGGGTATAACCGATATAGACGTACTCTTTCTGCATGATCTCCTCATAGGCGAAGAGGCGGAAACCTTCAATAGTGACTGAGCCGTTCTGAATCGCACTTTTTGGCATGAAGGCTTCCAGCTCATCCAGCAACATCCACATACTGAGCTTCACATAATTACCGCCTTTATTTTCTTATTGTGCATAAAAAAGCAAGATTTTACAATTATTTATTATACTTTTAATTTATTACAAATTCCAGACTAATTTTTCAGACAAAGAAAAACATCCCGGTATCTGGCTACTTAATACGTGCTGTGATATAATGAGTATATAAAAATTTGGTAAAGGAGAATTGGAATGTTTCAATTTGCTCCAGTTTCCGACCGCATCCGGCGCATCCGTGAAAAAAAGGATGTCTTTACCGGCGGAAAGTATATGACCATCAATTCTGAGCGAACGAAGATTTATACGGATTATTGCAGGACGCACGACAACGAATACCCGCTTTTGAAGCGGGCGGGCGCTCTTTGCACCTGGTGCGCGGCAAAAGAGACAAATGTGTTCGACGACGATATTTTCGTCGGCACGCCGGGGCCCGACCCTCAGACGCTTTCGCCCTACGTTGAATGGTCAAGCGACTGGATTCCCGGTATCACCGAATGTACGGATGAAGAGTTTAAGAAGGCGTTCCAGTCTTCCGACGCCATATCCATGAGCGACGCACAGCGCGAAGACTTCCGTGAAGCTTACGAATACTGGAAGGATAAAACACTGGCGAAAATGGTGGAGGGCGCCGTGACGGAGGATTTCTGGAACGAGGCCTTCGGCAACGGCTGCATTTTAAATGGTAGGATCGTCGGTCAGCACACATTCAACACCGTTTCCGGCATGCCCCAGGGTCACTATGTCGCCAATTTCGACAAGGTTGTCAATGTGGGCTTCGCCGCAGTCAAAAAGGAGACACAAGAACGCATTGATGCCCAAAAGGGCAAGCTTTTCGGCGACAAGGCCAAATCACATGTTTTCTACCACGCCGTCATCCGTGTCTGCGACGGGGCGATGACGCTCTCAAAACGGTATGCCGCCGCCTGCCGAAAGAAGGCGGAGACGGCCTCAGGGCCGCGAAGGGAAGAGCTTCTGCGCATGGCCGATTCATTGGCGTGGATCATGGAGAATCCCGCCCGTACCTACTGGGAGGGCCTGCAAGCCATCCTCCTGTATGAGTTGATGCTCGTCACCGACGCCCAGCAGCACGGCCAGTCCATGGGACGCGTCGACAAATATGTGGGGCATCTGCTCCAAAAAGAGCTGGACGAGGGGACGATCACCCGGGAACAAGCCCAGGAGTATTCCGACGCCTTTATTCTGCGCATCTACGATATTATCTCCCTGCCGGGCTTCTTCCTCAACACAAAGCGTATCATCGAGCTCAACGAGCAGGGGAGAAACCTCTTTTCATCAATCTATGACGGCATGACGGCCACCGCCGGCATCGCCCTCACCCTGGGCGGAATGAAGCCCGATGGCACCGACGACACGACGGCCGCCACCGCCTTCTTGCTGCAGACATACGGCCGGATGCACCTGCCCGACCCGACGGTCGCCTTACGCATCAACAAGAACACGCCCGACGAGATCTGGCGGCTGGGTATCGAGTCCAGTAAGGTCTGCGGCGGCATTCCGCAGCTCCAGAACGACGATATCATCATCCCCGCGCTGATGGATACCGGCATGTCAAAAGAGGATGCCTATAATTACAGCATCGTCGGCTGCGTGGAGCCTGCCGGCACCGGCAACGAGTGGCCTGCCTGCGGCATGACCGGCCGTGAGTCCATCTGGAACATGATGGACGTTGTTCAGCTCGTCATAAACGGCGGCGTGAACCCAAGGACCGGAAAGACGGCCGTCCCCTGCAAAAAGCTCTATGAATATGAGAGCTTTGAG
>CAZJCH010000234.1:0-4748 GCA_964544005.1 uncultured Papillibacter sp. | reverse complement strand
CTGCTTTGTTTTCATCACGGGCAGAAAAATCCCCATGTACTACGGCTCCAGCTTCTCTTACCTGTCTGCCGTTGCCGGTCTTGTCGCAGCGCAGGGCTATGCCAAGGCCAACGGTATCCTGCCGACGGAAGCCATACAGATTGCCCAATTCGGTATCATTGCATCCGGCTTGGTATCCGTTGCCGCAGGCTTACTTGTGAAGTTCTCCGGACGCAACGCGGTTGAGAAGGTCCTTCCGGCCACAATCACAGGCTCGATTGCTATTATCATTGGTCTGACACTCGCGGACAATGCGCTTGGCGACGCGGCTCCGGTTCTTGCCAAGATGGCGACCTATGATGCGGGAGGCGCGCTTTTGACGGCGGCCGTTCAACCCATAAACTATATATTAGGCTCTGGCTGGGTATGGGCCGTATCCCTTGCCACATTGATTTCAACCGTCCTGTTTTCCAAGTATCTGAAGGGCTTCCTCGGTCAGCTCCCATTACTGTTGGGCGCCGCCGTGGGTTGTCTTTTTGCCGCAGTCTTATATTGGGTCGGCGGCGCTGATTTTAATATGTTCCGCAGCCTTCCGCCGGAGGCGCTTGCGGCCTCGGCCGGGAAACTTGGCGACGGCAGCATCTTCGCCTTGCCCGCGTTTTCACTGCCGAAGGTTTCATGGGCGGCTGTGGCGGCCATCATGCCGATTGCCATCGCGACAATTCCGGAGTCCACCGCGCACATTTATCAGCTCGACATATATGTCAACGATCTGGCTGAGAAGAAGGGCAAGAAAAAATACGGCCTCGCCGATATGCTTCATAAGAACCTGATCGGCGACGGTATCAGCGACATGATCTCCGGTTTTGTCGGCGGTCCTGCCGGAACAAACTACGGCGAGAACATCAGCACAATGGCCATCACCAGAGTATTCTCCATTCCCGTATTGATTGCGGCGGCGATCATCGCCATGGTCATCTCCTGCTTCACGCCGCTCATCAGGGTCATATACGGCATCCCCGTCGCGGTCATCGGCGGCCTTGAGATCTATCTCTTCGGCGCCATCGCCGCACAGGGCATTGCGATCATGATCGATAAGAAGGTCAACATGTTCAGCGCAAAGAATGTTGCGGTCATCGCTTCGGTCATGATTATCGGCGTAGGCGGCGAGTTCCTCGGCGGCAACATCCCGTTCTTCGGTATAAATGTCCCGTGCATTGCCGGCGCCGCTGTCTTCGGCATTTTCCTGAACCTTATTCTGAGCATCGGCGAGAAGAAAGCGGCAAAATAAAAATCGAATGGCTTAGGTAAAACGATAAACAGAAACCTCTGTGACCAGATCATCACAGAGGTTTCTTGCATTTAATGTGCGGATCCGCTTGACACTCAATTCGCAGTTCCCAGCAGAGATAAGGCTTCATTGAGAGGGGCTATAGCTTCCGCGGGCAACACGTTGATCTTCTCCGAGCGCGGGAATCTGGCATAATATCCGGTCCCGTCTTCAAGCGCGACACCGATTTCAAGTGAAACGGTTCCGCTTTCCGACGTTTTGTCGAGTCCGGACCCGGTTGCTGTTGTATAATCCACCGTTATGATCATCTGCGGGGCATCCAGGCCGTACGCCGTCAGCTTCTCACCGGTGGGCTTGAAGTCGGCGCAGGCAGAAAACCGCATAGAGGACATCGCCTCGACGGCGTTGGCGACGTATTTCTCCGGCAGCCGTTCCGCGCCTTCCGGCGGGATAAAGTCCTCAGCCGCCGTATATGCTGAACCTTCAACGATAAACCAGGTATACGTCCCGTCCTTGTTCTGATGCTTGTCAAGCGTGAGAGACGATGTGCCCGACTTGAGCCTGATGACATCAATGGCCGACTCGCTGAGTGACGGTATCGTATCGAGTACGATGAGGCTCATGAGGTCTGATTTCAGAGAGCTGACAAGCGTTGCGGCGATCGTATACACCTTATCCCCGCCTTCGGTCTTGGCGTAATAATTGTCTTTATACTTCGCGCCGATCAGAAGCGTCAGCCCGTGCCCTGAGCCATCAGTCGCCGACACTGTGTAAGCCGGATTGTCAAGGCCGTATGCCGACAAGGGAGAAGCCGCATCGATCGTCCGCACAGCTGTTAGGCCGCTCAAAACGGACGCAAGGCTCGTCAGGGATGTCTGATTGAGCGGGAAATCCCTGTTATCCGCGACATACCACTTGCCGTCTTCCAGTATGAACGACAGGGCTGCACCTCCGCTCTCATATGTGATACTGACGGGCGCCGACATCCCATCGCCGTAAATTTGTACCGGCTTGGCTGCTTCCTCCGCTTTCCGCGCCTGTGCGTTGGTATAAACGGAAATCCCGATATAGGCGCCGATACAGACCACCAGGACGGCGCCCAGGATAATAAGTGATCTGGCTCTTTTTTTCATCAGCGGCGCCTCCGTTTGACCCAGTAAATGATCCCGCCGCCCAATAAAACGACAGGGATCGCGCCGATGAAGACACTGCCCCAGGTTGCATTGCTGCCAAGGTTCGTCGGCTCCACCTCGAGGCTTCTTGCGGGGATGATAAAGCTCTGCACTTCGCCGAAATTAGCATTGATGGCGTTCATGAAGATTTCCATGTTTGAAAAATTGTCGCTTGTTGCTGCGTCATTCAAAAGATCAACGTCTGTTATGACGGTCAGTCTCGTCTGGACATCCGGCTGATCGGCGTATGTTTCAACAGCCGTCGCGCCCAAAATAAACTGCCCTTCTGTGTAGTTGTCCTCGTCAATAAAAACAGCAGCGTTACCGGAGGTTGTCATAAAAGGCGTGACAACGGCGCCGCTTCGCTGCGGCGTCACCTGTATCATTCCGCTTGCGCCGAGCAGGATCGCGTTTGTTTCCACGGCTGCGGTAATCTCGCTGGACGTCGACAGCACGGGATAGATACAGAACATGCCGTATTGCTCGGCATACTTTTTATAGTAACGTTCGCTGTCGGCGACCATGCCTGCCTGCATCTGCAGGCCGTAGATATTGAGCAGCGCATTACAATTACTGAAGTCCGTTCTTTCGAGGAAGAGTATAACTTTACCGCCGTTTCTCAGATAAGAGGTCAGCATGCCAAGCTCGTCATCGTTCAGATCCGCCTGGGGATTGTTGCATAGGATCAGCTTGCAGTCCTCCGGTATCGTACCGTCGGCCAGAAGATCAAGGGACGCTGTATCATAGTTGGTTTTGGACAGCAAGGACGAGGTCAGTGTGCCGAAATCTGATTCACTGTGGCCTTTTAGGAGATATATCTTATTCAGCGTTTCGCTTGTCACATTGCTGATTGCACTTGTCAGCAGCCCCTCCGCGTCCAGGGAAACGGGCTGAAGCTGACCATAATATTGATAGGTATTGGCATCGCAGAGGACCAAACCGTCGGAATACCCGCTAAATCCAATGAGGCTTAGTAATTTTGTCTTGTTTGTCGCGCTACAACTGACGACCACGCTGTTTTCCTCCGCGTTATAAGTTGTCAGCGCCGTCGGGTCAAGGACCGGATCGACAATTTTGAGTGTGATATGGGAGGATAACCTCGCGTAATTGTTCAGGAATTTTATCAGGCGCTCGTCAACGGTCTTGTCCTGCGCCAGCAAAGTGATGCTGACATCTTTGTCGAGTGTTTTCATATAATCGACCGATTGCTCGGACACCGTATAAGCTTTTTGCTCGGAAATATCAAACTCAAGCGTTCCCGACGGCAGACCGCCGACGATCAGATTGAAAACGATGATGATCGCAATGACAAGCGCCGATACGGCGGCAGTATACATGCCGCGCTTTGAACCTGCGGATGTTTTACGGACGCGTTTCTTTGTTACCTCGCTCTTTGTTTGTTCTTCTATACTTTTATTATCATCCATGTCAGTTACCTCCCTCAGCTCCAGCGGCGTTTTTGCACCGACTGAACCGTCAGAAATACAAACAGCACAGCCAGAGACACAAACATCAACAGACCCCTCATGTCAAAAATGTAAAGAGAGCCAAAATTACCGACTGTATCCGTAACGGAAAACAGGTCAAGGAACTTATTCAAAAGCCCGTTGAGCAGCGCCTTATTCACTATATAACTGGTGACTAGGCCGACGGCGCCGACAGCACCGACGACGGCGGTCAGCGTTCTGCTGCGGGTCAGACCGTATAAGATGAGGAGCACGGCGGCAAGCAGGATCAGAAAACCGATCAAAGTAGCGGCTGCCGTTTCCGGAATGAGGCGTATCAGCGAAGACCAGAAAAACAACAGCAGGAAAATGCCCATTGTCGCAACCGCCGCAATTATCTGGCTTTCCGTCAAAGACGAGATGAACATGCCGATTGCAACAAACAGGCCGCCGAGGAAAACCATGGCGAGGATTGTCGAATAATCAATCAGGAACGAGCCGCCGCCTGCTGTCACCCAGGAGATCACCATAGGGCAGAGACAGGAGATGACGAGAGGGATGGCATACACCGTGACCATCGCGAAATACTTGCCCAATATGACAGACGACACTTTGACGGGATAGGTAAAAAGCAGCTGATCCGTCTTTGACCGGCGCTCCTCGGCCATGGATTTCATTGTCAGGATCGGAACGGCAAACACCAGTATGATAATCGAGCTCAGGAGCGCGTCGGCAAAATACGGGTAACCGCCGCCGTAAAGATTTGATGTGGACGCATGGCTGACGCGCATATTTCTCATAAAGAACATGAGGTTGATAAAAACCAGAACGGCAAAGGTGTATACATAACCGATCATTGAA
>CAZJCH010000233.1:0-4749 GCA_964544005.1 uncultured Papillibacter sp. | reverse complement strand
ATAACCAATTGTACCGATGTCGATGAAATAGCAGACCAGCTGTCGGATTGCCTTCGCGATATTAAGGGTTACTCGCTAAATGAAGCGAATATATTATTTGATTATATGCGTCATCTGTTGGAAGAATTCAATGAGATGAAAAGCTTCTATGGTCACTTCGCAGAAGCCTTTTCTGAAGACGACTTGAGCAAGGTGGAAGAAGCAGACGAAACAGCCTTAAAAATCACCAGCAGCAATGAGGGCTGCTCTTTCAGTCAAATCAGGAAAAAACTGCTCTATTATAACGAATTCATTATTATGAAAGAACTCACAGCTGACGATACAAAATTGGATCACGTAGAATTAAAGGTATACGGGGATAAAACGCTTAAACTCTATCACTTTGATACCGGTATTCTGCGCCGGACAGATATCAGGCAATACAATAATAGTATTAAGGAATATTTACCCCTTAACTGTATAAATCATATGCTTGACCGAGGAATTCTTAACATAAATTCCGAAGAATCGTTTGGGATGTGCAGCGTCCAAGAACGTATCAACGAATTCATCCGGCTCCGGGCGTTTATGAAATGCGATGACATTTTAGCAGAACAGTATTTAGGACGATATTACAACACCTGTATATTCGGTGGCCCGTGCATTGAAATGCGTGAAGAAGCCGGTGCATTTGCTGCCGAAACGGCTGAAAGATTAAAAAAAGACTGACAGTAATTTAACACAATACGGGTTCATTAAAATTGAAATTAGTCAGCAGCGCAAAGCGCTGCTGATTTTTTTACGCGCGCGCTCAAATTCCCAAGTTGGCAGTAGGTTGAACTGACAGATTTGATAATCGGAGTTATGTTGCAAGCATAGGAGGCAATTATGAATATTTTTCTACATAACTGCGATTATCGGACACTGCAGATTCTAAAAGACGTCTTTTTAATTACGGATCCGCCGTATAACCAGGGATGCCATTATAACCATTATCCGGACCGGCTTACGCAATCGGAATATGATGCGCTCATAGAGCCGCTGTATCATTATGAGCGTTTTGTGCTCATACAGTACCCCGAGTTCTTTGTCAACTCAACCTTCGGTCGCAAATGCGAGGAGGTCGTATCCTGGGTCTATCCCAGCAACACGGCAAAGCAGTCGAGGCTCATCTGTTGGTACGGTTGTAAACCGGACTTTAGCAAAATACCGCAGCCGTACCGCAACCCGACCGACAAGCGAATAGCAAAGCTGATAGCCGAGGGTAAGATGTGCAAATCGTACGACTGGTGGAACATCAACCAGGTTAAGAATGTGAGCAAAAAAGACAACCCTCACCCATGCCCGATGCCCCTGGAAGTCATGATCCGGATCATCAAATCGACCACAAATGCTGATGACACCGTGTTCGACCCCTTCATGGGATCTGGCACGACAGGGATTGCAGCCGTACAACTTGGCAGAAATTTTATCGGAACAGAGATTGACAGCCTGTACTTCGAGTATGCAGAGAGACAGATACAATTGGCAAAAGATGCGGGCCCGACATTTTGCAAATAGCAGAAGACCTGAGAATATCGACCTGGACGGTACCTTTCGAAGGGTACCGTCCACATGGTTGATTATGCTGTTTTTTAAAGGTCTTTTTTCTTTTTAGTGGTACTGACGTTACACGCAATCAAGCTGCCGTGAGGTGCACTTACGCTGATAAGGTCGCCGGGTTTTCCCAAAAAAATAAGTCGAGTGCCAGTCAGTTTGTGTGGAGATAATGGCGATATGGTATATGTTTTCGTACCATCAGCATTTACGACTACGGAAATACCATCGCCGTCGACACTGGGTGTTATAGCGAAGCGGGTGTCTCTTTTTTGGTATGTATATAAGTTATGCTGGGCTTGCTTGTCCGTAAAACTTCGATAATTGTCGGCAGTCACATTGCCACTCAAAGAACGCTCCATTAAGAAATCCACTGCGGAGGGGTCCTGCTCCATACCGCAGTGATATAGCAGACGGTTTTCGAAATTACGAATAAGCATACGAACCCCAGCACCATTGGGCTCACCAGGAGCGGGAGCAAAGCTGCTTAAATCAATATCCTCGCGGTCTAAGATGTTTCGGCAAAAATCGTTCAGCTTCTTACGGGCAAAGGGATTATTGCCGTTTTTACTACCATGAACGACATACAGTTCGCTTAGTTGAGCTTCGTTTAAAGTTTTAAGAAGAATTCTACGTCGTTCACGCAATGCTTTTGAGGCAAATGGCGAAATCGGGTGTGAATAATCATGCGTAGCACCAGAAATATCGTTTTTATGGTCGTCGATTACAACATATTCATTGTTTTCGTCAAACGAAAAGTTTTTCCATCGCAACATCAGAACATCCGGCACGTTCTTCCCGAGCTCTTTAATGAGCAGCAGACCGAGATTCAATGAATCGTTAATGTCACTTAAAATGAGGTCATTTAATCTCCGTTCAATCTCTGTTGGTATCGTGTCAAAGGTATTAGCCTTCTTAATTTCCGCATCAGAATCACGTTTTGGTTTTTTGGGTCTGCTCTTATCAATGAAAACCTCAAGCGGGTTGATACCGCTGTAAACCTTCTTTTCCTGACAGTACCTCCAGAATTCACAAGCGTACCGCAAGTCCTTAGCTGCAGTCGAACTATGTGATTCAACGTAATCTTTTAGCATAGCGTTTGTGACATTACCCATTGAATCGTAGCTGAGATAATCTGTGACTCGTTCGATAGAGCGCCGTATTTTCTCAAATGACTTTAGATTTGCGTATTTTTTTTTCATGAAGTCATCGAGATGCACAAGAGACATCTCTGCTGAGTTATTTTTCATATATGAATCGATTTTTTTAAGAGCTAATTGAATATCAGATTTATACTCATTAAAAAGGTCTTCCGCCGCGAGCAGGATTTCGGCCTTTATTTTGTCATTGTCAGGCA
Source organism: uncultured Papillibacter sp. (assembly GCA_964544005.1). Classification (GTDB taxonomy): domain Bacteria; phylum Bacillota; class Clostridia; order Oscillospirales; family Oscillospiraceae; genus Sporobacter. The sequence goes on along the minus strand of CAZJCH010000233.1, from coordinate 1,817 downwards.
CCCCGTTATTAATAGCATTTGAGTAAAGGTCTCTCTTGATGTTTCTGGCCTCTGCAGATACTTTCAACTGTGGATCGTTCTCCGAGACTTCCATCGTTACCGAAGTTAATGATAAATCAATGTTGTCTGTTAAGGCGGGGGAATTTTCGATTTCGCGCACCCGACGTTTTTTCTTTTTTTGACGCTCAGCGAATTTCTTTTCGAACATACATTCCCGCATTTTAAGCACTTTTCCCTTTCCAGGCGAGAGAACAACTATTCTACCGCGAAGTGGGAAACGGCAACCGGCAAGCTGCTCATGCAACGAAAATTCCATCGGAATGCCGCAAAACACGATAATACCGCTGATATAGTATTTGCCATTTTTGTCTTTCGAGACCGTAAAATTGCTCTTTGGGTTTCCAAAACCGTTTACTGCGCGCTGATAACTCATGCTAAATCGCCTCCAAATCTTTCAACTCAATTAACTGCGCTTCGTCTATCAAAGATTCGTAGTATTCATTACCATATACATTGCCAATTAGGGGGCGTATTTTTCGTTTGTCGGGAGAGTCAAAACTATCACGTCGGCTAACCGTTATATCTGCACTCGACGGCAACGTGATTGTTATAACTTCGCTTGGTTCGCAGCACTCGATGTCTAAAATGATTGTGGCAAATTCAATAGAATCATTTGTTACAAACGTACTCGTTTGGTAAGGAACAAGCATTTTGTCATATCCCGGTTCCAAGGAGACGGGCAAAAAAGCGGGATTACTTGAATGCGAAGGATCAAAGACATAACGTTCGAGCAGAGCCGTGATATCCTTTTGTGCATCAGGTGTCCTGAAGTCCAGACCACGTTTATTTATGCGTTTGTGGCCGAGTAAGTAATCGACCATGTTGCCTACCATACCGCAATTAGCAAAAGCGCGGGTGCACCAATCTCTTCGCAGTATATATGTAGTGACATCAATGACCCGTTCCCCGTCAATAACATCAGGCTCAACATACATTAGGCTTTCGGCTGAACTTATGAATCTCGATAATAAGCCGCTTGATAGTAGCAGTTTTTTACCGAGCGCTGACAGGTTATTTGAACGAGCGCGTGTCCTTGGGTCGCACGGTAAGCAAACAACGGGCATTGTTTTGATATCGTCTTTTGTATAGCCAAGAACAGTGAGATATTCGATGCGCAGCCTTATAAGGTCGACCGCTATTTTTGGTAATACAGTATCACGGTAAGCGTTTTGGGATTTAAGTATGGGCGTTATCACGCCGTTTTTTTCCTGCTGGCGAACAAACAAGGTGGTATAGCCATCGTTATACTCTATAAGATAAAAATCAACACCCGCGGCTTCGGATGTACGTAAGCCAACATACAGCATTAATGCAATCCCCAAAACTAACCCACCTATTTTAGTTTTAATAAGGCGATAAAGTAATGCTGAGAACTTGACACGCACCTCATCGGGAAGAGCTTTGCACTGCTCGAGTTGTACATAATTACCCTGCCCAGCTATAGTTAAATCAATATCGGGCAAACTAAATTCAGGGCAATTCTCGCGCATGCGCTGGTATACGAAGTTACAGCGACGCAATATCTGCCGTACACTATTGCGAGCAGTATTTGCGTCTTTTTTACTGCGCCCGCAATCGAATGCTTTTTGGGTGAGTGTGGACTGAAGTTCGGTAATATCGTTGGAACTTATTTGAGTACCAATTTTATCGAGAAGCGGTAGGACCTGTCGTGATAAGTAATTTAAAGTGCCATTGAAAGTGTCGTTGTTCCAATCGTACTTGCGCAGAAAACTAAGGCTTTCGTCAATTTCTTTGCA
>CAZJCH010000232.1:0-4758 GCA_964544005.1 uncultured Papillibacter sp. | reverse complement strand
CCCCCGTTCAATTTCCTTATGCCGGTTTCAATCCTTTTGACCGTCTCTTCCCTTCCCAATATATGGCATATTTCGACGGCGCCGCCCGGCGTCACGGCTTTTCCGGCCGCTGCGATCCTGAGGGGCCACATGAGCGTCGCGTTTTTTATCTCCAGCTTTTCGGCCAGGCCGGTCAGCGCATCGTGGATCTCCTCCTGTGTCCAGCCGGGAAGCGAGCTAAGGACAGGCAGGACCGTCTTGAGCATCTGCAGGGATATCAGCTCGTCCGTCTTCGATTTTTTGTGCACAAAAAGCTCTGTATCATACTCCGGCAGCGCATCGAAGAAATCGATTTTTTCGGGGATATCGGTCAGCTTTTCGCAGCGCGGCTGCAGGAGCGCGGCAATTTCACCGGAGTCAATCGATGGATTTATAACGGTCTGTCTGATATACGGTTCCGCCAGTTCCGCAAATTTTGAAGGCTCCAGTGCCCGTATATACTCGGCGTTAAAATAGGTGAGCTTATTAATGTCGAAAATAGCGGGCGATTTGGAAATGCCATCGATATCGAATATCTCAGCCAGCTCCGACAGCGTGAAAATCTCCCGCTCACCACCCGGGCTCCAGCCGAGAAGCACCACATAGTTAAGGATTGCTTCTGAGATATACCCCTGCTTCAGGAGGTCTTCATAGGAGGGGTCCCCATGGCGCTTGGAGAGCTTGTGCTGCGCGTCACGCATAATCGGCGAAACCGTAATATATGCGGGGATATCCCAGCCAAACGCCTGATATAAGATGTTGTACTTCGGTGCGGAGGACAGATATTCGCTCATCCGGATCACATGTGTGATGCCCATAATGTGATCGTCGATAACGTTGGCAAAATTATATGTCGGCAGATTGTCGCTCTTGATGAGCACCATGTCGTCCAGGGTTTTGTTTTCTACGGTAATCCTTCCGAAAATCTGGTCGCTCACCGTCGTCGTCCCCTCGCGGGGCGTTTTCATACGGATGACATGGCTTTCGCCTGCGTGGACGCGGCGCAGCGCCTCATCGTACGGGCGGTTTCTGCAGGGGTCCTCCGCCTCAGAGACGATGCCCAGTTCCTCGTGTTCGCGCTCGTCATGCTCAATGTGCTTGCAAAAGCAGTAATACGCGGCGTTCTTTTCACATAAAAGCTCCGCGTACGGGCGGTATAGGGGTTTGCGTTCGCTCTGGGTGTACGGCCCCACGGGGCCGCCGATATCTGGCCCCTCGTCATAATGAAGCCCAACGCTCCTGAGCGTGCGCAGGATGATCTCCGTCGCGCCCTCCACATACCGCCCCTGATCCGTGTCCTCAATGCGCAGGATGAACGTTCCGCCCAGTTTTTTCGCAATCAGATACGTATACAGAGCCGTACGCAGGTTACCGATGTGCATATAGCCTGTCGGGCTCGGCGCAAAGCGCGTGCGCGTCGTCCCTTTCGGGATTTTTGCTTCCATTGTTTCAAACCAGGTTTTATCGATTGCCATATGCTGTTCCTTTCGGGTATGTGATGTAGATTTTCTGCTCTTTGGACGCCGCAGGGCGATTTCAGTTCTCCAAGGCTTTCCTATTCGTCTTCTGCCCCTGAATTATCCTGCTGCTCCGGAATGGCCGCACCAATGGGCGCGGTGCCGTGAATGAACTGCATTTCCTGCCATTGCGCCCGGTTAATCAGCAGCTGGCGCGGCTTGGAGCCCTCGAAAGGGCCGACGATTTTAAGCTGCTCCATCTGGTCAACGATGCGGGCGGCGCGGGAATAACCCAGTTTCAGCCGGCGCTGGAGCATGGAGACAGAAGCTTGTCCCGATTCAAAAATGACCTCGACGGCCTGCGGCAGCAGCTCGTCGTAATCGGCTGCGTTATCGTCCTCGGGCTCACCCTTACCGTTGGATGATTTTTCATCGGCAGCCTTGTCGATCTGGTGGATGACCTCTTCGTTGTATTTGGTCTCGCCGCTTTTCTTGATAAATTCAACAACCTGTTCGCGCTCGCCGTCGGAGACCCACGTCCCCTGGATGCGGATGGGTTTGTTGGCGCCGATGGGCGCGTACAGCATGTCGCCGTTGCCCACCAGCTTGTCCGCATTTCCGCCGGCGTCCAGTATGATGCGCGATTCCAGCGCGCTTGATACCTTCAGCGAGATGCGCGACGGGATATTGGCCTTCATAAGGCCGGTAATGACGTCCGCGCGGGGGCTCTGTGTGGCGATGATAAGATGCACGCCGGCGGCACGGCCCATCTGGGCAACGCGAACGACGGAATCCTCCACTTCTTTGGCTGCTGTCAGCATCAAATCGGCCAGCTCGTCAATGACGATGACGACCTGCGGCAGGGTCTCGCCCTCCCCCGATTTGAGCACCAGCTTGTTATAACCATCCAGGTCTCTGGCGTTTGCTTCCGAGAACATTCTGTAACGCTTCATCATCTCGACGACGGCCCACTGGAGCGCGCCGGCGGCTTTTTTTACATCTGTGACAACAGGCACAAGCAGATGGGGAATACCGTTATAGACGCGGAATTCCACCATTTTTGGGTCGATCATAATGAGGCGCACCTCATCCGGCGTGGCTTTATAAAGAATGCTGAGAATGAGCGAATTGAGGCAGACGGATTTACCCGAGCCGGTCGTACCGGCGACGAGCATGTGCGGCAATTTTGAGATATCGCCGACAATGGCCTCGCCGCCGATATTTTTCCCGATGGCGAAAGTCAGCCTGGACGACGCGTTTCTGAACTCCTGTGAATCGATGATGTCACGCAGATGCACCTTGCTGACGAGCTTGTTCGGTACCTCGATGCCGACCGTTGATATCCTGTTGGGCATGGCAGCGATGCGCACGCCGCTGGCGCCCAGCGACAGTGCGATATCGTCGGCGAGACTCGTCAGACGGTTGAGCTTGACGCCGGCCTCCAGCTCCGCCTCATACCGGGTCACCGTCGGGCCGCGCGTATAGCTGGAAATTCTGACGTTGATACCGAAGCTCCTGAAGGCCGCTTCCAGCCGCTCAATGTTCAGGCGGACCTCTTCCGTGCCGTCAACGCGCGTGGCGGTTCCCGACGCAAGCAGGTCCGGATTCGGATAGATATAGGTCGACTTGCCGTGCTCGTGTTCCGCTTTGGCAGGCGCTGGTTTAAGAGCTTCAGCTGACGCGGTATCACTTTTCCTGTCAGGCTGCTTTTCAGCGGGCTTTTCAGGTCGTTTTTCCATAAACGGAATATCAAGCGGGATATCTTTTTGCACCGTATCGTCTGTCTGGGGCGGCGGCGTCACGTCGGCCAGCTCCTCGCCCAGAACCTCGGCCGGCGTTTTGACGCTCGGCTGCGAATTAAAGAAAGAAGAGTGCTTTTTGACCTTAAGCTGCTCAGGTATGTTTCTCGGGTCCGGCTCGTCGAGCGGAATATCGATCACTTTGCTTTTCGTTCGTGTCGTCATTGGCTTTGCCTTATATGCTTCCGGCTCGGGTTTGGGCTCATAATCCTCCGGCTCGTACCTGGGGCGGCGTTTATAGGCATCGATGATACCGGAAATCGTCTGGTTGAGCGAGACAAGCAGGAGAAAGATGATGGTGCATATTAAAACAATATAAGCGCCGACCCGGCTGAACAGATACGTGAAAAGCTCCGTCAAACTGCCGCCGATGGCGCCGCCGCTGCCGAGCGTGACGCCCGTATCCCATAATTCCTTTATCATTGGAAAGCTTAGTGTATATGGTGTTTTATTAAAATAGAGATGGGCGATCGCCCCGATGGAAACCGAAAGTATCAGAGTACAAGCTACCCTGAAGCGCACCGGCCTGCCCCTATGAAACGTCAGGATGAAGGCACAGACGATAAGAAGCGGCGGGACGGCATAAAAGCCCCAGCCTACCAGCCCTTTGAGAAGACCGCAGAAAACGCCGATAAACCAACCGTTTGTGCTGAAATAGCCGATAAACGTGAAGATGCCGAGCAGCAGGCAAAACGCCGCGGCAATCTCACGCCTGTAGGTTCTTCTCTTATGTACAGGTTCAGCAGTCTTTGATCCGCCTGTCTTCTTTGTGTTGGAAGATGCGGTGCTTTTTCTCGTACTCTTTTTTTGCGCCATATGTCACCTCGATGCTAGACAGTAAATGAAACGATAATCGTCACAAGACCCAGGAGCCAGATATAATATGCGAAATTTCTCAGCTTTCGCTTGGCTGCCATCATGCGCAGCAGCTGAATGGAAAAATACCCCGCGGCGACGGATACGACGAAGCCGATAAGATAGGCAAAAAAGGAAGACCAGTCAACGGCGTTTCTGAACGACGAGAAAAACGAAATGATAATCCCGATAAGAACAGTCGGCAGTGACAGAAAAACGGCAAATCGTACGGCATAATCCTTGCCCAGCCCGCGCGACATACTAACAGTCAGCGTCACCCCTATACGTGAAAGCCCCGGTATTGCTGATAGAGCCTGGGCAATACCGATGAGCAGCGCGTCCTTTGTTTTCATTGTCTTCTCATTTTTCCGTCCGGCCTTGACCAGCTTGTCGGTAAAGAAAAGCAACGCCCCCATTGTGATCATCGCATAACCGACAAAAGTCAGGTTTCCCATCAGGATACCGATCCTGTCGTTGATCGGGATCGCCAAAAGGAGCGGCAGCGTACCGATAATGATAAAGTAAATCATTCTGAGAGACGGTAACAGCCTGCCCTCGCTCATAGGGTCATCCGATGTCCTGCCCCTTAAAAAATCAGCGCTGTCACTGACCATGGCACCAATATCCCT
>CAZJCH010000231.1:0-4762 GCA_964544005.1 uncultured Papillibacter sp. | reverse complement strand
GTACCTCGTCTTTGAGGCCACGGAGTTTTCGCCCTACGCGCTGGTTGTGACCAGCGCTGGTACTTATGATGAAACGGCGGGCCTGCCGTACTACACAGACTCAGAAGGAAACGAAGCATTCATCGGTTTCGCGGCGAACGGAAAATACATAGCGCCTTCGGGTATCACGGTGCGCTTCAAGGATAACGTAAAGACATTTACGGACATCGGCGCTAATTGGGCGAAGGACGACATCGTGTTTGTAACGGAACGCGAGATATTCCTTGGTACCGGTAGCGGCGTTTTCTCCCCGGATACCGGTATGACACGCGCCATGTTTGCTACCGTCATCGGACGGCTGTACGAGCGAAGCTACGGTGAAATAGAGGTTACCGGAGACCACGCCTTCACAGATTGCGACTACGATGACTATTATGGGAAATATGTGGACTGGGCAGCCGGAAACGGCGTTCTAAAAGGCTATGGAAACAGCAGGTTCAGGCCTGGCGAACACATCACCCGCGAACAGATGGCGGTGGTTTTATACCGCTTCGCGGAATTCCTCGGCATCCTGCCGGGGGATATGGACACTGTGCTGAACTATCCCGACGCGGACAGCATTTCTGGCTACGCCGAGAAGGCAGCCCTGTACTGCCAGAGTTCCGGCATCATCACGGGACGAGACGGCGGAAGCTTTGTCCCGCAGGGGACTGCGACGAGAGCCGAGGTTGCTGTCATACTGGAGAGATTCATTAATGACACATTGGGCTGAAGGTCAGTTTGATATCAGCGTCACGCATACCAAGACCGCAGTGCTTAGTGTAAAGTGAAATTTACTTAGTATTTATCGGGATCAATAATCGCGGCGGCACCTGCATCGCAGAACAGAATGGAACCGCTGACGCCCTTTATTCCAGGCATAACGAGAAAAGCCAACACATGTGCGACGTCGATGGGAGCCATCTCGCCGTTTTGGTCTGGGAGCGCTGGCATCGGGTAGTAGAAGGTTTCCGCGTCGGGTTTTTTGAAGCCATGCATGATTGATGTGGAGACAGCTCCGGGCGCGACTGCATTGATGTTGACGCCGTGAGCGGCCCAAGAGGACGAGACGCGGCGAACCCATCGGGCAAGAGCGATTTTTGTTGACAGGTACATCGCATTTCCGGTTATGTGCGGATCAAATGTGTCGCCGTGCTTGCCTTTATGCGATTCGTCGCCGCAATTGAGCGGGTCAAATGTGTCGACAAGACTGCATATCCGCATTTCGTCACCGCAGTTGTTTAAAAGCCCATCAACGAAATATTTTCCGCGTTTTGCATAGGCAATCGCACCGGAAACAGTAACGGCGCAATTGCCTTTTTTCATTTTCAGCAAATCATAGAGCCCCTCGATTATTGCCACAGCACCGAAGTAATTGACCGAAAGAATGTAAGAAAGCTTGAACTTTGGCAATCCGGTAATCCCGTGATTGCAGACAAGGCCGTCCAGTCCATCAGGGCATCGTTTATGCATTTGCATGATCACTGACTCCCGGCCTTCGACAGTTCCGAGGTCGGCGTTAATGTCTCCGCCCGCGATATCAATATTTATGACCACGTGGCCGTGAGCGCGAAGGGTTTCAACCGTCTTTTCGCCAATACCTTTAGTACCGCCGGTAACTGCGTATATTCCCATTGTAATTTCCCCCTTATCATGCCGGATGTACGACAGCCTTCTTAACAAGACCATAACTGTCGTATTCCTCGATGTTCAAACGTGCATAGATGTAGGGCCCGCCATAAGCGCCAAAAAAGCTCGCGCAGTTTTGGTTTTCAATTAAAGGTTCGGCCACCTCAAATTCTCCTGAGACAAATCTTGTTTTGAAAAACATTTCCATGCAGGCATTACCGTAAACATAGCTATTGGGGATATCATTCAGCGATGGGCAGTAATCAAAATACATGCAATTCTCTGAAAAACACTTCGCGAGTGACACGGAGTCTTTTTCCGTCAGCGCCCTCATGATATTTTTTATCATTTTAACTCCTTTTCGGTCGCTGCACTTGCAGCGGTAATAGTGTATGTGCACCGGGAGACGAATCAAAGCGTATACAAAAAGGTCTTATGGCCAACATAAAAAATTGATCTAAAAACAGAAGGGGCTTTCGGCTGTTACCGTCGAGCCCCTTCCTCCTGGTATGTACTTTTGCATGCCGTTACTGCAACAGGCTCTCACCGTCGGACTTATTTCTGCACTACAGGCACCCATGCCTCGGAAATGTAAGAATCAGAACTTGTATCTCCTTTTGAAAACCATTCTATCTCGTAGACTTCCTGGCGGCGTGCATATACGGTGCTATTGACAAAGAATTCGGAATATACTTGCATGAACGTTTCCTGAATTGAGCCCGGCAAGGGCCCTTTTGCCTCGAACACTATCCATTTTGCAGCCGGAAACTCAACGACTTCGTAATGCTCGGGACACGGTTTTGTCGTTGCAGCTGCTATCCAATAGTCAAAACCATTATCGTGCTTTTTTGCGAAAAGTCCAACAACTCCGTCGGGTATACAGTCAGACAAGCTTTCAAGTTCAGTATAGGTTTCCTTTGGGAGATTTTCCCAAAATGACGGTACTACCGTAAAGTCCTTTCCGCCTTCACCAGAAATGAAGTACTTGCGACCTACAAACCGAATGCCGTCTCTTTCTTCAATGCGATATTTCACAGTGGTTCCTCCTTAAAAATAAAAAATGTAACTCATAACTAAGCTATTTCACGCTATTTCGAAATGTCGCGTATCTTAATGTAGTTCGTGACGGTGTTTTTAAAGTCATTGAAAATACGATTGAATTGTATAGCAGCCATCTCCCGGATTCCCCAGAGTGAATAGTAAGAAACTAGCGTCATGATATCACTAACATTGTCTTTTATTAGCTCAAGCGGGCATTCAAACCGTTTGGCAAGCTCTTTGCCAAATCTGTCATAGAGCGCGTTGACCTTTTTGAACTGCTCTACCCTGTACTCCTCATAGGAAGGACTTGAAACGGCCTGATGCAGAAAGCGCATCTGCGGGGCATAGTCAAGAACAATTTTCGTCAGCCTTGGGAAAATATCAAACGACGACGTTTCAAATTCCTTCAATGCGTCGAAAAGCGCATCCTCAAGCTTTACGAATCCGTAATTGACACACTCAATAAGAATATCGTTCTTTGATTTAAAATAATAGTATAGAGTATTCGCGTTGATCTTGGCCTTGGCACAGATATCACGCGTTGTGGTATTTTCAATCCCGTTTTTAACGAAACATTCGTAGCTTTTGCCGATTATATAATTTTTTTTATCACATTTTGCTAAGTTATTCACTTTTTCAGATTGACTGCCACTATACTCCATATTCCAGTATTCAGCCTTTCCTTTATTTAAGCAGGCGCTTAATAGAAATGACTACTTTCAGTTAATACTCTCACAATCTGTTGCATATTTCAATAACTTTTTATAAATTTTTGTGAAAACAGTCAGAAAATTAATTATTCAGTTAATCATCAGCTAAACTGGCGGGCTTGAAGCCCCGGAGACGTCGTAGTCTATGCCAGTAGCTAGGTTGGAGTAAAGTGAAAGTAACTGGCAAGCGGTAAAAACTGCTAGCCGGATTTTTACAAGAGCGGACGTTTTTCATTATCTGACAAAAAAATTTATCAATGTCGACAGAAACACAAGATGCGTCAACACATATATTGTGTATGATTTACAAGTGTGTCACTGCTGGACGCTCGAAAGTATAGAAATGCTTAACATTGTTTTCAGCTTAAACATGTTGGATAATAGAGCTAGATGTTAGAGAATAAAGGTACTATGCCCATTAAGTACTAAACTACATTTGACTGAAAGGAAGATAATCATGGCAGAAGAAAAGAAGGAAAAGAAATTTAACATGCTTGACATTAATGAGTCTGATGTTCCCATCCGATATGTCCTCACCGAAGAGGAAAAAGCAAAAAGCAACTTTGGTAAGCTCGTTTTTAACTTCCCGATGGAAGACAACGAACTCGTATTTAAAGGCGACCCTCAAGATTATGTCGTGCATCCCCAGGCTTATTTCCGCGGTGCGCGTCAGATTCCCGGCTCCAACTTCAACTGCAGCTTCCAGATTTTTGTTAAGCCCTACTACCTTGACAGATTGCAACATCGTCATCCTACAGATGAGTATCTGGTTTTCCTGGGCGCCAACTCCACAAACGTATTCGACTGGGATGCTCACATTGAGTTCACCCTCGGCAGTGGCGATGAAGCTGAGACTTACATTATCGACAAGCCCACTATTATCCGCATTCCTGCTATGACCTATCACTGCCCGCTGAAGTTCAAGGTAATAAACAAGCCTGTTATGTTTCTGGCAGCCTGCATGATGCCTATGTTCGGCGGTATTTATGATATGCCCGATGGCACAACTCATGAGATGCACTACAACGGTCCTCTGCCCTGTAAGTACGATGCTAATAAAAAGTGCGATTCCTGTGGGAAATGCCTAGAGGAAGATTGGCATTAAAGGTCTTCGTCGTGTGTTTGGATAACAAGCTCACTACGCTTTGGAAACAGTGGGGCACGGCGCTCCCACTGATTCTGAAGCGGAGCTGAAGTTTCAAGTGAGTGTTGAAAAACAGATATTAGGTTGAGGAGTCACAAAGTTGGCATATCAATATTCTCAGATTTCAATTCTAAATACGGCAAACGCTTCGCGTTTGCCGTTTAAGCAGGTGGAACAATGTTAAGGTACATAGGGAAGCGGTTGCTGTTGCTGATACCGG
>CAZJCH010000230.1:0-4764 GCA_964544005.1 uncultured Papillibacter sp. | reverse complement strand
GTTCAGTACATGGCTGCGGTCGCCTGTAAAGCTCGTTTGCGAGACGGCGGTGATCACGATATCGAGGTCGGGGATGATAAAAAGCCGCTGGCCGCCCGCCCCGGCAGCGGAGTATGTGATGAATTCTTTCTGACTGATTATATCCTTCTCGCTTTTTATATACCACATATAACCGTATTGAAACCCGTAGCCGCAGTCCTGGCGGGCAAGCAGCGATTCCACAAGCCACTTTTCGGAGACAAGGGTGCGGCCCTCCCACCTGCCGTTATGAAGCACGAGATAACCAAGCTTCGCCAGATCGTACGGGGACAGAAATAGGTTTCCACCCCCGAAGTTATTGCCTTTCAAGTCGCTTTCCCAGAAATAGTCCGAGATGCCCAGGGGCTTAAACAGATATTCCTCGGCGAACTCCTGCGTGCTCATTTGTGAGGCGCTGCTGATGACAGCGGACAAAAGGTGCGCGTTTGCCGAATTATACAGGTATTGCTCTCCCGGTTTTCCGACCATTGGCCGGCTCAGAATAAAACGGACCCAGTCGCCGTCACCGGCGAGCATTTTTATAGAGTTTTCTATTGAAGCAAGGCCGGACGTCATTGTGACAAGCTGCCGGAGCGTGATCTCCTTCTTTTGTGCGTCGATATCGGCATAACGGGCAGGCAGGAGCTTATAGACAGGTTCGTCAAGGCTTTCGATAAAGTGCTGATCCAGTGCGATGCCCAGCAGCAGGGACACGACGCTTTTTGTGGCAGACCGGATATTGTGGCAGTCCTTGTATTTTTCGACGAAGGACGCCCTTGGCTTCCCTAAAAGCCCGAGAAACGCCGACAGCGATCTTCTGATCGTCTTCGACCGCAGATCCTCGTACGGGCGGCGATTGTTGACGGCTTCGAATACAAGCCGCCCGTGCCTGATGACGATGAGCTTATCGAAGCCCGGGAAACTCCTTTGCAGATATGCAAGCATGCCCGACAGGATGGCTGAATCCATCGCCTGCTCTTCGGGCGAAGAGCTCTCCCAGCCTGTTCCCGTCTCAGATGCGAAGCAGGCGTGCTGTCGTGTCCCCATGCCGCACCCCCCAGATACAACAATTTTAGTCATATTTTACCATAAGCCGGGAGCGCCGGTCAATGCCTCGCGGTTCTCGTCAGAAGGTGATTGACAAATTGTTAGATTCTGCTATACTGGTGCCATTATTTGAAAGAAGAGGTGTTTGGATGTCGGTTCTGTCTGTTGGGGTGCGCGTCAACTGAATAGTTGCGCAAGGGTACGGTAAGGGGGAGCGTTCCCCTGTTTTGGCGTCCCTTGTGACAGACACTGCCTGACAGACTGCTTCAATCCATTCGATACATGAGGCGCGGCAAGGTATTGCCGTGCTGTTTTTATATGTAGAGATTTTGCCCGCGGGAGCATTCTGCACTTTTTGGTGCGGCGTGTCTTTGCGGGCAATTTTATTTAGAAGGAGAATAACATTGAGCATCATTCAAACCGGAAATTTAACAAAAGAATATAAACGCTTCGAAAAGGAAGCGGGATTGAAGGGCAGCGTTAAAAGCCTGTTCAACCGAAAATACGTGACGAAGACGGCCGTCAGCGGCTTTAACCTGACGGTGGAGCCGGGCGAATTTTTGGGACTTATCGGTCCCAACGGGGCGGGCAAGACGACGCTGGTGAAAATGCTCACGGGCATCATCGCGCCAACCTCAGGCAGCATTTCCGTTATGGGGTTTTACCCCAACAGGCTGGAAAACGCCTTTAAAAGGCAGTACGCCGTCGTCATGGGTCAGAAGAGCCAGCTCATTTTCGACCTGACGCCCGCCGATACGTTTTTACTGTTCAGGGAGATGTACGAGATCCCGGAGGCCGTATATAAGCGCAATCTGGAGCTCTTTACGGACCTTTTTGACGCGCGGGAGTACCTGAACATGCAGGTCAGGACGCTGTCTTTAGGCGAGCGGATGAAGATGGAGCTTGTGACGGCGCTCCTGCATGACCCGAAGGTGCTGTTCCTCGACGAGCCGACCATCGGGCTTGACGCGCCGGCGCAGCGGCAGATCCGGGCGTTTTTGAAGGAGGTGAACGAGAGATGCCATACGACGATTTTGCTGACCTCCCATTACATGGAGGACGTCCGCAGCCTCTGTCCCCGCAGCGTCGTTGTGGGCAGCGGGAAAAAGCTCTATGACGGAAGAACGGATGCACTTTTCGATGCCTTTATGACGTGCAGGAAAATCACCGCCCTGTTCGAGCGCGAGACGGTTTTCACGGCGCCGGATATGTGCCAGGTGCTGGAGCAAAGCCCTCTCAAGGCCGTTTTCATGGCGCCCAAGGAACACTGCAGCCGCGTTCTGGAGCAAATCATGCGGGATTACTGCCTGCGGGATATCTCCGTCGAGGAGGAGGACATCGGCCTTGTCGTTGAAAAGATCTATCAAAAAAGCAGGGGGGCCGAGGACTGATATGAGAAAATATATTGAGGCGTTCCGGCTCAGCTTTAAAACGCAGCTTGTGTGGCGGTTCGATGTTGCCGCGACGATGGCCGCGACGGCCGCGCGCATTATGGCGGCCTATATCGTCTGGGGCGCCATTTTTGGCACCAGGGCGCGTGTAGGCGGCTTGACGCTTGATGCGATGCTTTCCTATTACATCGTCGTCTCGTTTTTATCGGCGCTGGACTTTTCCCATCAGCTGAGCGGCGGGGTATCCGAACTCATCCTGACGGGACGGTTTTCGGGCCAAATGACGGCGCCGATGAATCCCTTCGGCTATTTCGGGGCCAGGGCCGCGGGGGAATCGGCGTTCCATCTGGGATTTGGCCTGATGGCGGCGGCCGCGTGCGCGCTCCTGTTCGGGATCACCGTCACCCTCACGCCGGATCCAGCGCGCATCGTTACTGCGGTTATGACGGCATTGCTGGGGCTTGTGTTCATGGCCTCGTACCATTATTTCATCGGCATTTTGACCTTCAAATTCCTAGAGATCAATTTCTTCCTGCATGTGCAGGCCAGCATCATCGCCTTTGCCGTCGGCTCGATGGTCCCCCTGTCCCTGCTGCCCGGTAATGTGCTGCTTGTCCTGCGCCTGCTGCCCTTCGCTCACGTGGCATTCACGCCCGCCATGCTGCTGACGGGGCAAGTCGATTTGACAGAGGGTCTGTTCGGCCTTGCTGTTTTGTCGGCGTGGACGCTTCTGATGCTCCTGATCGGACAGCGGACGTATCACCGGCTCAGAAAAAAGTACGACGGGGTGGGGATATGACGATGAAAAGTAACCTGCGGTTTATCGCACTGCTCATCAAAATGAAAATCTCACGCATGATGGTGTTCCGGTTCAGCTTCTTCGGGGCCTTTTTCGCTGACGGCATCCTGTTTCTGATCCAGCTGCTGACCTTCGAGACCATCTATTCCCGGGTGGACACCATCGGTGGCTGGAGCCGGGGGCAGATGCTCATTTTCGTGGGCACATTCTCGCTCATAAACGCCCTGAACATGCTCGTCTACTTCTTCGGGATCGTCGACCTGCCGGGAATGATCAAACGGGGCGACCTGGACCAGTACCTGACGAAACCAATAAGTCCCCTTTTGCGCCTGACCTTTGAAAACGTCAATCCCGGCTCGTTCCCGCTGGTCATTTTGAGCGTTTTGATCATCTACAGCGGCGTGTCCGCTGCCGGTGTTTCGGTGTCCTTCGCGGTCGGGGCGGCCTATGTCGTCCTTGTGCTGCTGATGACGCTGTTATGGTACGACATGGAGCTGATCCTGCGGTCGTTCACCTTTCATTTTATGTCGCAAAGCGGCATACAGGAGCTGGAGAATCAGGGGTTGGAGCTGAATTTCAAGGTTCCCGGCGTGCTGTACAAGGGTTTTTTCAAGCTGCTGTTTTACTTTGTCC
Organism: uncultured Papillibacter sp.; assembly: GCA_964544005.1. Classification (GTDB taxonomy): domain Bacteria; phylum Bacillota; class Clostridia; order Oscillospirales; family Oscillospiraceae; genus Sporobacter. The sequence goes on along the minus strand of CAZJCH010000230.1, from coordinate 876 downwards.
TCCCCTACGGCATCATGTCCACCGTCCCCACGCAGCTGCTGACGGGCAGCATCAGTGTCTCCGGCGTCCTTATCGCCGTTCTCACCGTCGTCGTCTTCACCGTCTTCGCCCTGTGGTTCTGGCGGTTCGGCTTGAAGCATTACAAAAGCGCAAGCAGCTAGAATAGGAGGTGTTTTGCCGGGTTTTTGAGGCGGTTTGATGCAAACCTGCCCCTACGGAGTACCCCGTGCAGCGGTTAAATCATTTGTTTCAGCCTTTGGATAAGCTCCTTCGCGCAGAGGAGGGTGATGTCGTCATGACTATTGTCGGCGGAGGAAAGGCATTGGGTGCCGGATAAGGACGGGTATTTTTTGTAAAATTCCTCAGGCGTTAAATTATGCAGGAGGGGGCGGACTGTTTTCTGGCCGTGCTTGTTTTGACGCTGCAGGAGCGTATAGAGCTCCTTTTCCGTCCAGTCATCGCCTAAGAAGCTCTCCGGAATGACAATAATTGAGAATTCCGACGCGGCGGTGCCGTCAAGAATTTTCTGCTTCCGGTCTTCTCCCCAGGACAGGACGGAGGCGTCATACAGGATGCTGACGCCGAGGCGGCTCAGGCTGTTAACAAGCGCATCCGTGTACACCGATTTGTCCCTGCCGGCGTACGCGACAAACAGGTCGTAGGGCTTCGTCGATTCACTCTCAGCAGTTGCTTCTTTCAGGTTCAGTTCCCGGATATGCGGATTGAATTCCGGGGGCTCTGCCCCATGCGCTGCGTATGCCCGCGCTGTTTCGTCCAACTCAACGTACTGGGGAATGTCATCCTTCCAGACCGGTATGCGGATATACCCCTCGTTGATGAGCTCCCGGAGCATGAGACCAAGTTCCTTATACGCGT
>CAZJCH010000229.1:0-4780 GCA_964544005.1 uncultured Papillibacter sp. | reverse complement strand
ACTGTAACGACGCGGATGGCTTTCGCCAGGTGCTGCTTAAACATTTTACCTCCGACTTAATCGATCCGCTTGTCTCCCCAGAAAAAGAGCGCGACTGTCCCCGGTCCCGTATGGGCGCCGATGACGGTGCCGATGCTGCTGATCGACACCTTGCCGTTGAGCTTCGGAAAATCGGCTTCGATGAGCGCGGCGACCTGCTGCGCGTCCTCAAGGCTAGCCGAGTGCGTCAAAAAGCATTTCCCCGAATACGAGGTTCCGCCTTGGGCGTGCGCGCGCATTTTTTCGACGATTTCGCGGATGACATGTTTCCTGCCCCTGATTTTCGCTCTCGGAATGAGGCGCCCCTCATTGTCCATATTCATCAGAGGGCAGATGCTTAAAAGCGTCCCGAAAGCGGCCGAGGTGGCAGAGATCCTGCCGCCCCTCTTGTAGTGCTTCAGGTCTGTTGAGAAGAACCAGTGATGCAGTTTCAGCTTGTTCTCCTCCAGCCAGTTATAAATCTCCTCGGCGGACGAGCCCGCCTTCTTCATCTCCCACGCCGTGTCCACCAAGAGGCCAAAGCCGGCCGACGCGCCGAGGGAATCGACGAGGAAAAACTTGCGGTCCGGATACTTTTGCATAAGCTCTTCCCTGGCCATTCGGGCGCAGCCATACGTCCCTGAAATTGCGGAGGACATCTCGACATGCAATACATCCATACCGGCCGATAAAAACGGTTCAAAGAACTTCGTGAATTCGTCGACATTGATCATGGACGTCACAGGCATGGCGCCTGCGTTGATCCTGTCGTAGAATTCCTTGAAGGTGATCGCTTTTCCGAGATCGTCGGGGTATACTTTGCCGTCTATTTCAAAATGGTAGCAAATATAAGGAATGTCCCTTTCAAGAAAGAACGACTCGGGCCTGTCGGCCGTCGAGCTGCATGTGAGCTTAAAGTTTGTCAATGTGAATCCTCCCGCATTTTCGTATTCTGTTAACAGCAACTTAAAGACAGACGGCCATATGTAAAGGGATTTAGTGTCCGCCTGCCGCATGCGCGTCCGCATGCACGGTATACCGTGAGTTTATTATAACCAGCGGCGCAGGAAAAACCAACCTACTGTGTTATTTTTGAGCTCTATTGTATAAAGTCTTTCAGTAGAGTGTAAAATGTGGTATTCTACTCTCAGTAGAAACCATGAGGTGAACGATGAGTAACGCCAGTTCTAACGAAATGCTCCTCCGGCAGAGGATCGCGGCCAACGTGGCCCACTACCGAAAACTGAACAACATGACGCAATCGGAGCTGGCCGAGCGCATTGCCTATTCGGATAAATCCATTTCGAAGTGGGAACGCGCCGAGGGTATGCCGGATATCTATGTGCTGACGCTTTTGGCCGGCCTGTTTTCCGTGTCGGTCAACGACCTGATCAGCGAGAACGCGCCGCTGCTGCCGCCGGTTACCGTCAACCTGAACAAGAATCGCGTACTGATCCTGCTGCTGCTCATCGGGCTTGCGTGGCTCGTCGCCACCGTGGCCTACACGGCGCTTCAAATCTTTGCGCCGACGTTTGTCTGGGCTTGGTACAGCTTTATTTTTGCCATTCCCGTCACGTGCATTATCGGCGTTGTCTTGACATCTCTCTGGTGGAGCTTGAAATTCCGCTTTATCTCCGTCAGCGCCCTTGTCTGGGCCATCGCCGCAACCGTTTACCTGCTCATACCGATCACGAACGTTGATCTTATTTTCGCTATCGCCGGCGTACTGCAGGTGCTCGTGATCCTGTGGTTTATCTTCATCAAGCAGCTTAAGAAAATGAAACACAATCTCATGGACCGCGGCATCAGAAGACATCACATATAAAAATCATCGCTTTGATTTATTATAAGGAACGACACCGATGTCTTTCCTTTTTATTGACAAGTCAATAATTTGGGAGATAATATATGCTATAATCGAATACATCAAAGGCAATGAAGAGAAGAGTAGGCATTTGAGGCTTTTACAGAGAACCCGGTTGGCTGAGAACGGGTAAAGACGGAAAGTGCCGAACATGGTCTCGGAGCTCCGCACCGACAACAGGAATGTTTAGGCTGCGGCGGGCGCACCCGTTATTGTGATATGCTGTCGGCGAATCATTTCTTGCCCGCAGCTGATAAGACCCGTATCGTAAGCTGCGGGTGAATTTGGGGTGGTACCGCGAAGCGCTGCTCTCGTCCCCGAAAAAGTAATTTTTCGGAGAGGAGGGCTTTTTTGTACCCTTTTGGAGCTTCAGCGTAACCCAACTTATTTAGAAATGAGGCAATACTATGAAAATATTAATCGGCGGAGCCTGGCCGTACGCCAACGGCTCCCTGCATATCGGGCATCTTGCGTCGCTCCTGCCGGGCGACGTCCTCGCCCGCTATCACCGCGCGGCCGGAGACGATGTGTATTACGTTTCCGGCAGCGACTGCCACGGCACGCCTGTAGCCATCCGCGCCAAGCAGGAGAATAAGACACCTCAGGAGGTCAGCGACTATTACCACGAGGAATTTAAAGCGTGTTTTAAAAAGTTCGGGTTCAGCTACGACCTATACGACAAAACGTCGTCGGAGGAGCACAAGTCGTTCGTCACAGAATTCCACAGGCAGCTGTACGAGAGCGGGTATGTCTATGAAAAGGCCGCGCCCCAGGCGTACTGCGCGAACTGCGGCATCGCGCTGGCGGACCGGTTTGTCACGGGGGGCTGCCCGTCCTGCGGCGAAAAAGCGCGGGGCGACCAGTGCGACGCCTGCAACAACGTACTGGAGCCGGAAGCACTCCTCTCCCCCGCCTGCGCCTTTTGCGGAACGGCGCCCGTTTTCAATGAGACGAAGCACCTGTATATCGCCCTCACGCGGCTTGAAGACAAGCTCAAAGCTTTTATCGGCGCGCATCCGGGGTGGCGCAAAAACGCGATTACCTTTTCCAACAGGTATTTGAGCGAAGGCCTGCGCGACAGAGCGATTACCCGCTATCTCGACTGGGGCATCGACGTCCCCAGGGACGGCTACGGGGACAAAAGAATCTATATCTGGGCGGAGAACGTTTTGGGATATCTTTCGGCCAGTAAGCAGGTGTGCCTGGCGCGCGGTACATCGTTTGAGGACTTGTGGGGCGATGAGGCCAGGCACTATTATGTGCACGGCAAGGACAACATCCCATTTCACACAATCATACTACCATCACTGCTACAGGCGAATGACAGCTCCTGGCGCTTTCCCGATGAGATCGTCTCCAGTGAGCACCTGACGCTGGAGGGGCGGAAGATATCCACAAGCCAGAACTGGGCCATATGGGTCAAGGACATTGTCGGCCGGTACGATCCCGATTCGCTGCGGTATTTTCTCATCGCCAATGGCCCAGAGAAACGCGACGCCGATTTTTCGTGGCGCGAGTATATCAACAGCCACAACGGCGAGCTGCTGGGCGCCTACGGCAATTTCGTCAACAGGAGCCTCGCCTTTATCAGGCGGTTCCTCGGCGGCAACCTGCCAGACGGGACGCTTCAGCCGGATATTGAGTCGCAGATAAAAGCGCTGTATCCGACTGTCGGCGGGCTGATCACCCTGTACCGGTTCAAGGATGCGCTCGAAACTATATTCAGCTTCGTCCGCGACGCCAACAAATACTTCGACACGGAGCGGCCTTGGGAGACGCGCGCCACCGATCCGGCGGCCTGTGACAACACGCTTTACACCTGTGTCCAGATCATATCAAACCTCGCTGTTCTCCTCCGACCCTTCCTGCCGTTTTCCTCCGAAAAAATTCTCTCCTGGCTTCAGCTGAAGCCGGACTGGACACCGCAGTTTGTGCGCGCCGGCTATACGCTTCCTGCAACCGGAATATTGTTCGAGCGGCTCGACAAGAGCGCCGTCGAGGAGGAGCTGAGGAGGCTGCATTAAGTCGTTCACAGGTATGCCGACTCCCCTTATGGGCAAAGAAAGACACGGGGCAACATTGATACCGATGTTGCCCCTATGCTAATTCGGCGCGGTATTATTTAAGCGGTTTTCTCATGACAAGCTTCTTGGTTGTCTCATGGTAAACGGTAAAACCGATTTTTTCATACATATCGGCATAGCCCACGAAGTCTTCGGATTTGCCGGTGATTTCTTTATCCGGGTATGCTTCCACAAAGTCAAAACCGTCCTCGGCCGCATCCCGGCAGACGCGCGCCAGAAGCTGCGACGCAATGCCCTGCCGCCGCATTGTCGGGGCGATTGTAAAACAAAATACGGATTTAATCCTGAGCTCCGGTGAGGACTCTTCCGTCGGCAAAAAGCCCTTGCGCGGGCCGTTCATCCCGCGCCAACCCTTACACATTAAGCAATCCGATTTCGTATTGGCATTGCACCATCCCACGACCTTATCCTCACAATAAGCGAGATAGCCTTGAATTTTACTCCCTTCGACACACTCAATGGCGTAATCTCGTCTTGTATTTTTTGAAGAAAAGTTTTTATCTTCGGAGTCCTCATTACACCAATACACACAGTAGCACTTCATTTTATGCTTTTCATTATGCGGCGTCGTATCGAAAAATGTCACATAATCTTCCGCAAGGTCCGGGGTCAGTTTACGGATTTCGATGTTCATTGATTACCTCCACAATATTCAGTAACCCGCCATGCGGAACGGTCCAACAAATTCCATTTCAATAATTATTACAGAAAACACTGTAACAAGCAATAATTTACCGTAATATTTGCCCTGACATGCTGAAAAAAAGTACCCTCACCTGCAAAGAGGCGGGGTACTCTTCATTACGGATTATGA
>CAZJCH010000228.1:4174-4813 GCA_964544005.1 uncultured Papillibacter sp. | reverse complement strand
GGACAGAATCCGGCTTACAGGCTTGCTCGTGAAAAATCGGCCGCTTCATTTGAGGCGGCCGATTTTGTATGGTGTTACAGCTGTTACCTCCAGATTTCGGCATCAGTCAGTGCTTCTATCTCATCGGCTTCTGTCTCATCAGCTTCATCCGTATACGCATCCTGCTCAGGATATAACAGGTCCTGCGGCTCGCCGCCTGTCACCCCGATCCCGCGGAGCTTGAAGATTCCGACCCGTTCTTTAAGCTGCGCCGCCTGACTGGATAATTCCTCGCTGGCCGCCGCGCTTTCTTCGGCTGTGGCGGCATTTGTCTGTACGACCTGAGATACTTGTGCAATCCCCTGATTGATCTGCTTGATGCCCAGGGCTTGTTCCTTTGAGGCAATATCAATAGCATTGACGAGCTCTGCCGCTTTTTCGACCTGAGCAAGAATATCATTAAGCGCCTTGGCCGTAGTATTCGCGATCCTCGTCCCCGCCTCGACCTTCTTGATAGAGCCTTCAATCATGTCGGTTGTGTCCTTGGCGGCGGTCGCCGAGCGTGCCGCCAGGGCCCTGACCTCTTCAGCCACAACAGCAAAGCCTTTTCCGCTTTGTCCAGCCCGCGCGGCTTCAACGGCGGCGTTCAAAGCAAGGATA
>CAZJCH010000228.1:0-4164 GCA_964544005.1 uncultured Papillibacter sp. | reverse complement strand
AAATGCAATATCGTCTATAACCTTAATAACCTTGCTGATGTTCCTGGAGGATTCGTTGATCTCGTCCATGGCAACCAGCATATCACGCATCTGCCTGTTGCCGTTTTCCGCATTGGTTTTTGCTTTCTGTGCCAGGTCGTTTGCGTGTGCCGCATTATCGGCATTCAGATTTGTCTGCGATGAAATCTCCTCAAGCGTGACATTCAGTTCCTCAATAGCGCTGGCCTGTTCCGATGCGCCCTGTGACAATACGATGCTCGAATTCGAGACAGCATCCGAGCCCGTCGTCACCTGCGCGGCAGCCTCGAAGATGTTCAAGGCCATATCATGGATGCTGCTGACAAGTTCCCTCAGACTCAGCCCGAGAAGGTCCCTGTCAGATTTGAGATTAATTTCGACTGTCAGATCCCCCTGGGACACACACTGCGCTTCCTGCGACTGTGTTTTTGTGCCGCTGATCAACATATCGATCATTGAAGCAAGTGCGCCGATTTCATCTTTCCTGTTCATCATCGCCCGATCTTTGGCAGTCAAAATGTCGTCGACATTGACGTCGCCTTCGGCGATCCTCATGCCCGCTGCAGCCATAAGCTTCAGCGGATTTCCGATGCTTCTGGCTAAAACAAGCCCCAGTATGATCGACAAAACGATACCTGCCACAAGAACCGAAGCCATGATGATCATCGCAATGTTCGCCTGGCTGCTGTTTGATGTGGCGCGTTCGGCCGCCTGACCTGAAACCAATTCTAACAGATTCGTGTAATATCTCGTCAGATTTTGCGCCAAGGTATTTGATAGGCTCAGGGGGTTTTTCACAGAATCTGCCTCACCCTGCATCATATACTCGTCAATGGACGTTATGTAACCTCTTAAACGCTCCCAGTTTGTATTGATAGCTTTAAGCGTTTCCTCAGTGACGTCGCTGCTGACGATCGCGTTCAAATCTGCTAAGGTGCTGTCCAAAATTGACATACTCGTTTTTATGATCTCACTCTTTGCTTCAATTGACACCTGTTGTGTGGCGGTATCCATTTGCGCGAGCGCTTGCGTGCTGCTGACGATGTCCTGCGTTTTCATAGCCGCAAGCCCTGCATACTGCAGGGCCATCGCATTTTCCTGATAGAGCTTGTCCGAATCCGAATTGATCTGCGCAATAGTAAATATGCCATATCCGCCTACGATCACAGCAATAATCGATATAACCAGGAATCCAACAATCAGCTTGTTCTTAATTTTTTGATTTGAGTACCATTTCATCGTATTCCGCCTCTTTTCAATATGACGACTCTCATACTATTTAGTGAAAAACCATGCATTTACTTTTATCGCATATATTTTCAATTATCTTCAGTAATTTACATAGTTTAAGAATTTTTTATAACTACGCCCTATTCTTGCCGCGTATTTTTTGTTATATTACTACTTGACAAATACAGAACAGGGACTTGCAGGTATCTGCAGTCCCTGTTCTGTATTATATTGTTTTACTTTCTTTTGTTCTTTTCGTATATGATTCCGAGCCCCCGCAGGAGCAGGTTTTCATCGTGGATGATCTTGTGCCTGCAGTGTGGAACAATCCGAACGGACACGCCGCCTGTGGCAACGACAGTGCACGGCAAGCCGAGCTCCTCCTCGATCCTGTCGATCATACCGTCGATCATCGAGGCCGTCCCAAAGATCGCGCCGCTCTTCATGCAGTCAATTGTATTGGCACAGATGACTTTATCCGGCGCTTCAACCGGCACCTTGGGCAGCTGCGATGTCCCTCTGGACAATGCGTTCATCGACAGCCCGACGCCGGGGTATAATGCCCCGCCAAGGTAATTGGCGTTCCGGTCGATGACCGATATCGTCGTTGCAGTGCCCATGTCAAAGACGATAACGGGCAGCTTATAACCTGCGATGGCTGCGACGCCGTCGGCGACCATGTCGCTGCCCAACTGGGCGGGATTGTCAATGAGGATATTCATACCTGTTTTGACACCGGCCCCGACAACGACGGCCGTATGCCCGGTAAGTTTCTTGACGGCGGACTTCAGAACGTTGACAAGGGGGGGTACGACTGAAGAGATGATTACCCCGTCGAATCCGTCGCAGCTGATGCCGTCAAATTCAAGGATATTCTTGATGCCGGCGGCGTACTCATATTCGGTCTTTGAAATATCGGTGACCATTCTGAATACGTGGGAGATTTCATTATTGTCGATACATCCGATGACAATATTCGAATTGCCGACATCAATGGCAAGCAGCATTTGTCTTCCTCCTTAGGGGGCTTTCTCTCAAGCGGCGCTTCTCCTGCCGGCTTTGATCACGCGTACCGCCACAGGACTCAGCACGATGTTGGAGCCAAGCTCAATAAGGAAGTTGACTCCCGCTAGACCTACCAGTATATATGTGATAACCGGCTTTCCGCCTGCCCAATCTAAAAGAGTATCATGATATAGCAAGACCATTGCCGCTATGAAAATTGCTGTATTCACTACCGGACTAACGATTGCCGCAACGATCACGCCGAGATACATATGCTTTTTTGCGATCACCCGGTAAACGATTGCTGCCAAATACCCGGCAGCCATGGCTTTGAAAAGGCATAAAATCACCGTCAAAACAGCGTTCGAGCCAAATAAGATTGCCCCGCCTTTATCAATACCTGTAATGCATCCGATTAGGGTAATAAACCCGAACACTGCGCCTAAAAAAGCGCCTGCCCCAACTCCGTACATTGCCGAGCCTACGACGACTGGGATAAGAACAAGAGTAATTGCGACCGGTAAAGGCGTCAGGTTCGAAATAGCATAGGCCAACAGCTGTAGTATTACTACCAAAGCCGCCAATATAGCCATTCCTACGAGCTTCTTCGTATTCTGCACTGAAGAGCTGCTTGTAAAAGTTCTGCTGGTTTCCATTTAATTTTCCTCCTTGCTGCTGCTCTTAGTATCCAAGATGCAGCGCAATAATATTCGATACTCATACTTCCGTATTGTACCGATACTGCGGAGTATCAGTATCGTACAGACATTTTACATTGACGTCTAAAAATAATCAAGGTATTTGTCTAAATAGCCTTAAAAAACAAATCTGCCTGTGAGTGGATTTTTGAGATTGAGACCTTGATGTCGGGGAAAGCTTCCTTCAGCTTCCTTTCCAAGACAGGCGTCACGACATTCTCCGTGGAGAAATGTCCGCCGTCAATGAGATTGACGCCGAGTTCCTTGGCCTCAAGGAAAATGTCGTATTTGATGTCGGCGGTCAAAAGCGTATCGCAGCCGTGTGACACGGCGTCGGACAGATATTTGCCGCCGGAGCCGCAGACTGCGGCTATCTTAAAAACGTCGCGCCCTGCGTCATGGTACCGGAGGCCTCCGGAATTCAGGCGGCTTTTGATATGCGCCATGTATTCGCAGAGCTTCATCGGCGCCTTCAGATATCCGACCCGGCCGTAGGAATATGGTTTTCCGTTTTCATCAAAAACCTCTTCGGCTAAAATTGCTGTTTGCGTCAGCCCCGCCGCATCGGCCAAGGCGTCGTTGACACCGCCCGCCGCCGCGTCCAGATTCGTGTGCATGCAGATGGCGGATATGTGGTTTGACACAAGCGCCGTTATCTTCCGGCCGGTCATGTCGGTATCCGTGACGCTGCGCACCGAAAAGAAAAGCGGATGGTGGGAGACGATCACTTGCGCCTTGCATTGAATAGCCTCGTTTATGACCTCCTGTGTGATGTCCAGGCTCACAAGTATCCTGTCAACGTTATCCTCCGAGTACCCGACGAGCAATCCGACATTGTCAAAATCCATTTTCAGCCGGACGGGCGCCAGCTCCTCAAGCGTTATTAAGATGTCCTTTACTTTTGCCATGTTTCAGTCTCCTCCTTCATGCGCATAAACCCCTCCAGTATGTGTCTTTGGTGCGCCAGCCCGTCCACAGGGACGGTGTGCCGCGCCTTTTCCATCCCGTCGACGGCTTTCCTTGTTCTCTCAATCATCATATCGAGATACCGCGGCAGCAGCGGATCGCGCTTTTCCATTAGAATCCTGTCGGCATAAATCTCGGCACAGGACCTCGGCACACTGCCGCTCGGCGCACGGCTATTCCCCGCCCCCGCCAAAAGCACGGCGTAAATTTTTCCGTCATCCTCGACAAGCGTCTCGTCAAGGATGGC
>CAZJCH010000227.1:3201-4832 GCA_964544005.1 uncultured Papillibacter sp. | reverse complement strand
TGCATTATAATCATCCTGCTTGTTCTTTGTTGCTGCTGCGGCGGCGGCTTTGGCGGCTGCGACAACAAATGCTGCTGACTGGCATCAATACATAAAATAAAGTCAGGGTATAGAAGGCACGGGAGGAAACACTCTTCTTTTGCCGGGTCATCAGTTTTTATGCGAGGCTCCTCGTGAGCCTCGCTCTTTCTTCCGTGACGACGCATTGAACGGGGATATCGTGGGCCTCCCTCGGCAGAACACTGACCATCAGGCGTTCCCGGGTGATGCCGGCCGTAAAGGCCCGCGTCTTCAGGAGATATCTGTCGTAATAGCCGCCACCGCGGCCAAGCCTGTACCCTTCCCGATCAAATGCCAGCGCGGGGACCACTACAAAATCCAGCGCCTCCGGCGGGATAATGCGCGTGGAATTCAGCGGCTCAAGCAGATGGTACCACGATTCGGAGAGCTCGTCGAGGCTCCCTATGGCGCGCGCTTCCATGATGCCGCCCTTGAAGCATACGGGCAGCGTCACTGTCTTGCCCTGCCGGAGGGCATATTCCATGAGCTCTATCGTATTGGGCTCCCACCCGAGGCTGTAGTACGAAAAGATCGTTTCAGCATTCTTAAACTCCTGCATTTCTTTGATGATCTCAAAAATCCCTTTGTCGCTTTCATTTAAATAATCAGCGGGAAACGCGTCTGTCTGCTGAATGATCTGCTTGCGGAGGGCTGCTTTTCCGGCGTTCATCAATAATTACTCCATTTTTGTAAGAATATCGTATATTTCCCTGTGAATCTCCTGTTCGCTTTTTGCTGTCGGTCCGTTAAAACAGCTGATCTTCCGCCACCCGTAATAATCCGCGGCCTCTTCGCCGCAGCGGCTGCATTCACTCAGATATTCGATATCCCGCTCGTGGATGTCGACCGCGGCGCCTGTGGCGGTTTGCCTTTCCCTGATCCTTTTGACGGCTTCACAGGCGGGAATGTCCATGTATATGACGATATCGGGCTTTGGGAGTTCCATCAGCCCGAACTCAAAATCATAAAGCCATTTGAAAAATGCGGTTCTTTTATACTCCGGCAGCTTCGCGCCCTGATGCAGCGCGTTGGATGTCGTATACCGGTCGGTCAGAAATAAGCTCCCGCTGCGATAGGTTCCCCGCCAGGATTTCATAAAGGAGGCATACCTGTCAACGGCGAAAAATGTTGAGGCCGCGTAGGGATTGACGTCCCCCGGGCTGTCGCCGAATTCACCGTTTAAGTACATTCTGATCAGCGCCGAGGACGGCTCCCGATACTGCGGGAAAGTCAGGCGCGAAAACGGGGTGCCCTCATTTTCAAAGCGCGTACACATCAGCCCGAACTGCGTGGACTTGCCGCTCCCGTCGATGCCCTCAAATACAATAAGTTTACCCATATTTATCGCTCCCTGATTCTCTGGCCGATGACTGAAAAGAGGAACAGCGGCAGCCTGATCTGCCGCTTAATACGTTTCGGTTCCTTTATGAGCCGATACAGCCATTCAAGATTCGCCTTCTGCCAACGAAGCGGCGCGCGCTGAACGGTTCCGGCGAAGCCGTCCAGGGAACCTCCGAGTCCGGCAATTAAGCCAACCCGAAGCCGGTCCCTGTTTGCCGCTATCCAACGCT
>CAZJCH010000227.1:0-3191 GCA_964544005.1 uncultured Papillibacter sp. | reverse complement strand
CCGAGACCGACGATCAAAAAATCGGGTTTCGCCGCGTTGATGGCGTCGATGATCGGGCCGTCATCCTCAAAATAACCGTTGGCAGTCCCGGCAATCTCAAGGCCGGGGAATCTGTTTTTCAGGCTCTGCGCCGCCAAATCGGCGACGCCGGGCTTGGCCCCGAACAAAAAAACACTTTTGCCGAGCTTCGCCATCCGCGCCATGAGGTTTTCCGCAAAATCGTAGCCGGGCACCTTCCCCTTCAGCGGCCTTTTCAGGATTTTCGCGCCGTAGATAATCCCAATGCCGTCCGGCAGGACGAGCGCGGCGCCCGATATGATATCCTTCAGCTCGGGCTCCCTGCGGCATTCCCAGACAATCTCGGGGTTCGGCGTGACCACATAGGCCGGCCGGCCGCCGCTCATGAGCTCCAGCGCCTTTAAGACCGCCTCTTCCATTGTCACATCGTCAAACCCGACGCCCAAAACATCTGTTCTCATACCTGTATTCCCAATCGGTTTCCATTTAATGACACGCACAGCATAACATGTCAGGTAATTCTACCATAACACTTGGGGGTTGTCCAGTGGGCACAGGCGGGATGCGCTGCCGCGGAATACCGCAGATCGTACTGCCAATATTTTAAGAATTATCACTATTGACACTGATTCCAACATATGCTATTTTATAAATAATAACATCAAAGGCTGTGACGAAGACGGCTGAGATGTCCTCTTTACAGAGATACCGGTAAGAGAACCTTCGGTTCTCATGGTGAAAGCCGGTATGAGGGCCGCTCATAGACCTATCACTTCCGAGCCGGGGCTCCAACGGAATACACTGGCGTGTATTCCTGCCAAGAATCCGCATTCGCGAATTCTTGAATGGGATTACGCAAAATTCTTAGTAAGGCCTCCCGTATGGCTGCGTTAAAGCCAGGGACTTGTTGGAGTCCTGTAAGTGGTGCATACAGTACATGGGGTGCTGAGCACAATTTGAGTGGTACCACGGATTAGATGTCCGTCTCAAGGGTTTCTTTGAGGCGGCTTTTTTATTTCCCAATAACATAGACTTATTCGCCGTCCGGCGGCGGGAATAAGTCAGAAAACAATAAAATCGCCGGAGAAGGATGGTTAATATGTCTCCGAACGAACAAACGTCTACAATGCTGCTGGATGTTGCCGCGCGTATCCGCGAGCTGCGTGAAATCATCGGGCTCAGCCCGGAGGAAATGGCAAAGAAAACCGACCTGAGCCCGGATATGTACATAAAGTACGAGTCCGGTCTCGTCGACCTGCCGTTTACCTTTATCCACAAATGCGCGATCCTCTTTGGGGTGGAGCTGACCGAGCTTTTGGAGGGCAGCAGCGCGCATCTTCGATCCTATACGGTCACGCGGAAAGGAAAGGGCCGGATGACAGCCCACGAGCCCGGTATTGAGATCAAGGACCTGGCGCCCCTGTTCCGCCATAAAATAGTCGAACCCTTCTGGGTGACATACGCCTATTCGGAAGAACAGCAAAATCAGCCGATCAATCTCGCCAAGCACGCCGGCCAGGAGTTTGATATCATCCTGAGCGGCAGGCTTAAGGTCCAAATCGGTGAGCACACAGAGATACTCGGCGAGGGTGACAGTATCTATTATAACAGCTCGACGCCGCACGGCATGATTGCCGTGGACGGAAAGGACTGCGTCTTCTGTGCCGTTGTCATTCCAGGCGAAGCGACCACGGAAGAAATCAAGGAGACGATCGTCCCCGCCGTGAAAAAGAGGCCTCTGATTTACGAAAACTTCGTTGTCACCGGCGAGGATGAGAATGGGTTACTTAAGTCTATCGAATTCAAAAATCAGGAAAGCTTCAATTTCGCCTTTGACGTTGTCGATGTTCTGGCGGAGAGAGCCCCGGAGAAGCTCGCAATGCTCCACGTGGACCGCAGCAAGGTGGTTCGCCGTTTCACCTTCGGGGACATGAGCAGGCTCTCATCCCGTGCGGCCAACTACTTCCGTTCGCTCGGCATCAAAAAAGGCGACCGCGTCATGCTCGTCTTAAAGCGCAATTATCAATTCTGGATTTCGATTATCGCGCTGCATAAGCTGGGTGCGATCGTCATCCCGGCCACCGATCAGCTGCTGCAGAAGGATTTTGAATACCGTTTCGTTGCGGCCGGTGTCAGCGCCATTGTCTGCTCGGCAGACAACACCAAGACGGCCGAGGAAGCGGAGCTCGCCATGGCAAAGTGCCCCGGCGTCACCCTGAAAATCATTGCCTCGGGCAGCCGCGAGGGCTGGCACAGCTTCGATGAGGAAATTGACATGTTCCGCAGCACCTTCCCGAGAACGGAGGACAGTGCGTGCGGCAGCGACCCGATGCTGATGTTCTTCACCTCCGGCACAACCGGCTATCCGAAAATTGCCGAGCATACGCACACATACCCGCTCGGTCACTTCATCTCAGCTAAATACTGGCACAACGTCGACCCCGACGGACTGCATTTCACGATCTCAGACACGGGTTGGGGAAAAGCGCTCTGGGGTAAGCTGTACGGCCAGTGGCTCTGCGAGGCGGCAATTTTTACATATGACTTCGACCGCTTTGACGCGCATGACATCCTCCCGATGTTTAAAGAACATAATATCACGACCTTCTGCGCGCCGCCGACAATGTACCGGTTCTTCATTAAGGAGGACCTGTCCAAGTACGACCTCTCCTCCATCAAGTACGCCACAACGGCAGGCGAGGCACTGAACCCTGAGGTGTTCAGCCAGTTCAAGAAGGCCACGGGGCTCTCAATCATGGAAGGCTTCGGCCAGACGGAGACAACGCTCAGCATCGCGAACCTCGTCGGTTCCACGCCGAAACTGGGCTCAATGGGTAAACCGAGTCCCCTGTACGACATGGATATTGTCGACAGCGACGGCAACCCCGTCGGCATCGGCGAAACGGGCGAAATTGTCATCCGAACCGACAAGGGCGCACCGTGCGGCCTGTTTACGGGCTACTACCTCGACGAAGAGAAGTCAAAGGCCGCCTGGCACGACGGGCTCTATCACACCGGCGACACGGCATGGCGCGACGAGGAGGGCTATTTCTGGTTTGTCGGACGCACCGACGACGTCATCAAATCCTCCGGCTACAGAATCGGCCCCTTCGAGATCGAAAGCGTCATCATGGAGCTGCCCTATGTCCTTGAATGCGCCGTCTCCCCCGCCC
>CAZJCH010000226.1:0-4859 GCA_964544005.1 uncultured Papillibacter sp. | reverse complement strand
TATTATGGTTCATGATAAATCTGTAATCTTTGTCTTGACCCAGGAGGACATAATAACCTTTACATAACGGAGCTTTTTTCATCACTGCTTTGGCATCTTCATTTTTACCAATCCATCCTTGACCTCTAAACCACTCAACTAAAGATTCCGCCGCTTTCAAATCATGTTCCATTGTGACCTTGTATTGACCACATTCGTTGCAATCAACTCCGCAAGCCGCAATTTTCAACTTATTCATAATATCACCATTCAAAATAAACATAATGGGGAGCCAAAAGATAGTTAAAAGTCTATTGGGGTGTTCAGATACCAAAATGTATCAGGTATTTGCCTTTTTCTATAGCTTCCTGTATTTTTTCAACCAGCTTAAAAAGCTGCGGCTCTTTAAGTTGGCTATTTGCTTTTAAGATGACATCGCAGAATGGTTTGAGTGACTCATGAGGTATAAGTGTTACTCCGGCTTCATCAAGCCCCTGAAATGGCTGTGTGGAGATTTGTGCAAAGGTTTTTATTTGCATCAATTCTTTCCGGCCGGTCTCGAAGATTTGATCCATAATGTCCATATCAACTGCAACGCAATGAAATTTTTGAGGAGCATATTCGGAATACCATTTATTTTCTACAAATTGATCAATCAATCCGAATTCATGTTTTGCCAAAGCTTTTCCCCGTTTCAAATGTTGGTTATCGATGAGACTCAAGTTATAAACATACTGTGAAGCTCATATCTTTTAGTTCATTGGTGGTAAACATTTCTTTACCCAAATCCAGCCTTCTTTTTTTGCTTTTTGAAGATCACTGGGGAAATAGACATCTCCATTCAAGAAACCCCTCGCAGCTAGTAAACTGCGCTATCTAAAACATCAGCATTTTGTCGCATATGTAGTGAATCACACCGAATGTCCATAACCGTTCTCAACCCACTTAAGATATCATCCTTTTCAGCAATCTGGCCTTTTGCTTTGTATCCAACACTTCGGATTCCATTGGCCTGGTGGCCAAGCCCCGGGACCTGGTCCAGTTAAACATTAAAAGCGAATCAATATTATTGGCTTAATCAGTGTCCAACAATCACTTGATTATTAAAGTCTTATAGCACCGGCAATAAGAGTCCTTTAGTTGATAATCTAAACTGCGGCCCGGCTTAGTTGATGAGTGGATATCCCATATAATGGTCATCCTTCGTTAGGTTGAGCGTTATTCGAATTGATTGGTAAATTAGTAAACGAATATATGAATAAAGTGGAGTTTCATCCTGAAATACTGACATTCCTCCAACTTCATACTGACTATTAGGATGTAATTCATTAAGAATATCAAAGACATCGGTTTTACTATTAAAAATGTCTTCATTGTGACAATTTATCAGAAAGACATCACTCTTTCTCATACTATATGCATATAAAAAGTGTGGAAATGATTTTGAAAAATAAATATCATATTCACTGCAAATTTCATATAAAGAACTAGATCTACCAAAAAGTTTCCCAAGCCCAGTACATACTGATGTGATATATACAGGCTGAAGACTCTGTATGTTTTAGCATCGATTAGAAACAAATACACGGGGTTTATTGTTATGCCCTTTATTACATAATTGAAAATTTTCGTATCGCAGCTATACTTGTATCCCCCGTGGATGTTTACATAGTCGCTATCTAATGTCTTGATTTGAACTTCAAATTTTCCATCAGGAACCTGCTTTGTTTTAGCATCAGAGCATAATTCAACCCAACCATCAATATTGGGAGTTTTATCTCCCGAAGAAAAGTGAACAGCCATCTTCATATTTCTTTGGAGTAGCAACGTTAGATGAGCAATTCCATTTGTATCATTAAAAGCGTATTTATCATATCCTCCGAGGTTAATTTCATTTTCCATCACTTAAAGCACCCTAATATTTATTAATAGTACAGCCTCTGTGAATCATGTAAATCACTTAGGCTTTTAAATGATTCTACAGCTACCCATATTAGTACTTATTACCGTTTGTCGAGCTTTCAATTATGGTACGAACCTACCGGTTCTTGAGCTTCCCATAATGGTACATAGTTGTCTTTCGGCGAACTGCGCCTAATTGCTATAACTAGAAGCATACAAAATCACTAACTACACTTTGGAGTATATTACCTTTTACGACAATAATCAACAATGTGTTAAGAAGATTCCCGGCTGCGCGGGAATGACAGGTGATAGGAAACGGTGGCGGGATGTGCGGGGATGGGGATGGGGACGAAGGGAAGGGGCCGGGATGAGGGTGCGGTGGTGCGCGGGACGGGCACTCCTTCAGTCGTATCGAGACTTCGAAGAAGTCTCTTGGCGCCAAGCTCCCACGAGATCGCAAAGCATGCGATCTCGATGAGAGGGAGCCTAGGGATGAGGGAACCGGTTCCTTATGAGGGTGCGGTGGGACGCGGAACAAGAATTGGCGGGTATGAAACATGCCGCAACGGCATGCCATGTGGCTTTGTATAAAAAAAGCGGAGCGCCGAGGCGCGCCGAGGGGGATGGGGGTACGGTGTGACGCGGGACGGGAGCGCAGAGCCCTTGCCCTGCAGGAAAACTGAATGTGCGGCGTTACGCGGCGCGGGGCACCCCTTCAGGCCGCTTTGCGGCCAGCTCCCCCAAGGGGGCGCTTTGAGATGGGGAACCGGTTCCTTTTGAGTGTACGGCGGGACGCGGCACAGGCACTCCTTCAGTCGTATCGAGACTTCGAAGAAGTCTCTTGGCGCCAAGCTCCCACGAGATCGCAAAGCATGCGATCTCGATGAGAGGGAGCCTAGGGATGAGGGAACCGGCTTCAAGTACCGAAAACAGGAGTTTAGTACTGCGTAAAAAAGGCGCCCTGTTTCCAGAGCGCCTAAATTTAAGATTTTACTATGGCAGATTTCCAAGGAAAGTATCAGGAAACGCTGATGGAGTAGGTTGCCTCGCAGAATAATCTCATTCCGTTTGAAAAGCTCTCGCAGAACACACCGTGGCACTGGAGCTTTCCCGCGTCGTCAACATCACAGGCGAGCACCCAGCAGTCCGCCATCCAGTCGGCGCCGTCTCTCTGGTCGTTATAATTATAGGCGACGATCAGGTGCTCCTCGGGGAGAATCACTATGAAGCTGTTTTTCTCGGCGGTCGGGAGCTCCGAGAGGGTAATGTTCTTGTCCCTGTACAAGCCGCGCCTGACATTCCCAAAACTGAGTTTCACCCCTCCAACTACGGTACTGTCCGTCTGCTCGTTCCAGAACTCGCAGAAATAGTAACCGAACATCGGCTTACCCATGCTTGCCGGAGTCGTTTGGTTCAGGGTTTTCCCCTCCGCAAAATAATCGGATAATTCCTTGACCCTGGCGTTGGTTACTGCAACATCGTAATGATCAAGCATCTCGCGGCTGTACTGCTCCAGCTGTTCGCGGTTGCCCCAATAACGATAAATCTCTGTCAGAGAGCCGTTTGTGACAACATTAGTACCCATTTTCTTTTGATCGGAACGAATAGCACTGAGCAGTGCTGTCGTTTCATCCGGTCTTTTCGGAGCAGTGCTGTTGACGATGCCAAGCTTTACGAGCGTACCGGCAGGGTCAG
This sequence comes from uncultured Papillibacter sp., assembly GCA_964544005.1. Taxonomy (GTDB): domain Bacteria; phylum Bacillota; class Clostridia; order Oscillospirales; family Oscillospiraceae; genus Sporobacter. The sequence continues at coordinate 1,280 of CAZJCH010000226.1, read as the reverse complement.
ACAGAATGGTATCGCGCAGATTCGTTGCAGCCGCGTCGTCTCCCTCAAGCTTTTTACCGCATTCAGACGTCTCTCCGCCGGAAGTGTCCCCTATTGCAGGAACTTCTGGGACGTATCTGGGGTCATATACAAATTCGGAGTAGACCGGAGTGATACCAAGGCTGCCGTCCTCAACATAAATGGTGTCTTTATAAACGGAGAAGCCGTAGACGCCCGTCTCGGAGCCGTACAATTCCCCCTTATCAATAAAGAGATAGAGAAGCGTTTCCTCGGAGTCGTTCATAGCAGTTTCCCAGTGACCGGAGGACGTGCTCATGCCCTCGCCAATATTGGCTATGAGAGAGAACGAGCCGTCACTCTTAAGTGTAATGACCGGTCTGTACCCGTAGAGATATATAAAGCTGTTTGAGTCAATGGTACAGACATAGCTGCCCATTTTAATTCCGTTTACAGTGCTTGAACCGCTCCCGTTTTCCACCATATTCCACGCCTGGTCAAGCTGACTCTGGGTAAAAACGCCGTCCATGACCATAAGCTCCGCGAGAGCCGCGTTTCCCATGTTCATGGGCACGGAAAGTGCCGCCCATGACACTAGAACTGCGTCGGCACGTTCAAAATTGTCAGTATCGACCTCGCTGGGCAGTATGTCCCTGCTCCATGCAAAAGTAAACGGGTCGTCCCATCTGAAGTCTTTTCCGTAGCCCTCCTCATAGTTCAGGGCGCGGAGTATAAATGTAAGATACGTCGCGGCGGAAGCCGGGATGCTGCTTCCGAAGATGGTTTCTGACATTCCGAATGTGTAGCCGTTTTTATAGGCATAAGCCACATAGCGGTCGCACCATGACGGAACGTCAGTAAACGGATGCCTGTAATTGCATGAGAGCGCCGCTTTCTCGCTGCCCATCATGCGTATAAACATAACCAGCGCCTCGGCTCGGGTTGGCGCTCGCTCAAGATCAAAGTCCGTTTCGGACACGCCCTTGAACAAGCCAAGGGTTTTGAGCGCTTCCGCCTTTATCTCAGCCTGGGAATAATCCTTCGCTGCCAAGGAACTCACTGTCATTAGGGAAACGAACATAACGCTTGCGATAAGAAATGCAATTATCCTTCTCAAATGTAAACTCCTCCTGATTTTCCAATTATTTTTTCAATACAAAGTAATTTAACATACAACATATTAACAGTCAAGAAGCTAGTATCCGTGAGCGTAACTCATACTGTTAAATAGAGGCTCCTCTGCAACGCGAAAAGCGTTGCAACAGTAGGAATTAGGTCTAAAA
>CAZJCH010000225.1:0-4859 GCA_964544005.1 uncultured Papillibacter sp. | reverse complement strand
TAACCTTGTAATAAGGGCCGGAAAAAGAATCAGCGCAATGCTCACTGCGATCGCCGATGCGTTTTCAAAATCCGCCGCCTCAAGGAGAGCTGATTTGAATAAATGGGCTGATATGTTCAGAGATTCGAAGGATAAGTAAAACCTTGCTTGTAATCAAGGTGCGGCGCGATGTTCTGCGGTGTGACATCAATGTTCATAGTTTAGTCAACATTTTTATTATCAATAATGATATATTTGACACTGACTGACCGGTCGGTCGGAACCCGGAAAAAACGGGTAATTGTTTGGAGGTTCTCGTATGCTACCAAAATTCAGCGTTAAAAAGCCATACACGGTATTTGTAGCTGTAATATTAATTATTGTATTAGGCGTTGTTTCCTTTACGGGTATGACGACGGACCTGTTCCCCAGTATGGAGCTGCCCTACGTCATCGTTATCACGACGTATCCCGGCGCAAGCCCGGAAAAGGTTGAGCAGGCGGTGACAAGGCCGATGGAGGCTGTATTGGGAACGGCCAGCGGGCTTGAAAATATCAGCTCGGTATCGAGTGAAAACTCCAGCATGATCATTCTGGAATATGTTCAGGATACGAATATGGACAGCGCGATGATCGATTTGTCCGGCAAGATCGATATCGTGTCGGCACAGTTTGCGGACGGGGTCGGACAGCCGCTGCTCCTCAAAATCAGCCCCGATATGATTCCGATCGTCGTGGCAAGCGTCGACCGCGAGGGCATGAACATTGACGAGCTGTCCGGCTTTACCGCCGATACCGTCATCCCGGCCTTTGAACGTCTGGACGGCGTCGCCTCCGTCAGTACCGGCGGCCTTGTTGAAAAACAGCTTGAGATAACCCTCGACGAGGACAGGCTTGATGAGGTGAGCGCGCAGGTCAGGGCCGAGATTGAAAAGAAGCTCGACGAGACCCGTGCCGAGCTTGAGGAGGCTCAAGCGGAGCTAATGAGCGGCCGCGCGACCCTGGAGGAGGAATCGACGGATCAGAAGGCGCAGCTGTCACAGGCCAGCGCGCAGCTCGGCAACGCGATCGCCAATTTAAACGCGCTTTTATCGGAGGAGGCGCTGCTGAACGCGCAGAAGGCGGCTTTTGAACAGGAAAAGGCCGGTCTTCTGCAGCTGGCGGAATTGAACACGGTTTTCGAACAGCTGTTCCCGCTCGGTGTCTCCGGGCTGACGCCGGAAATGTATGCGTCGACGATGCAGCAGGCCGCGGGTCTTCTGCCGAAGGAAATGGCGAGCCTTTCTCAAATGGAGATGACGGCGCTCTTCGAGCAGGCCAAGGCCGCGCCGGCGAGAATCGCGGCCATTGACGTTGAGCTTCAAAACGTCAATATCCGGCAGATGACAATGGCGGCCATGAAGCCGCAGCTTGAAGGCAGTCTCAGGACGTCCGAAGCGGCTTATGAGCAGCTGGAAGCGGGTAAGATCACCATGGCTGTCGAGCTGTCGAAGGCGCAGGTCCAGCTGGAAAACGGAGAAACCGAGCTTGAAAAGGGGCTGTCGGAATTTGATAAGGCCCGGGAAGAGGCTCTTAAGGGTGCGGATCTGAGTCAAATACTCACGCAGGACCTGATCGGCAAGCTGATCGCCGCCCAGAATTTCAGCATGCCGGCAGGATATCTCCTGGAGGGCCAGGATCAGCACCTTGTCAAGGTCGGCGACGCCTTTTCCTCAAGCGGTGAGATCGCCGATATGGTGATCTTCAGTATCGAACCCGTCGGCGACATCAGGCTGTCCGATATCGCCGATATTGAAATGGCCGACAATTCGTCCGAGATCTATTCAAAGGTGAACGGGAATCCCGGCGTCATACTGATGTTCCAGAAAGTGAGCACCGCGTCGACTGCCGAGGTCGCCGATACGATCAATGAGGCAATCGGCGCGCTTCAGGAAACATATGACGGGCTCCATATCCGTCCGCTGATGGATCAGGGCGATTACATCCACATGATCACCGGCAGCGTGATAGAAAATCTTTTGATCGGCGGCGCGCTTGCCATTCTCATTCTGCTGGTGTTCCTGCGGGACGTGAAGCCGACGCTGATTATTGCGTTCAGCATTCCGATCAGCTTGATGGCCGCCGTCGCACTGATGTATTTCAGCAACGTGACGCTGAACGTTATATCTTTATCGGGCCTGGCGCTCGGCGTCGGCATGCTGGTGGACAACAGCATCGTCGTTATTGAGAATATATACAGGCTGCGGCATGAGGGCTATACGGCGGTGAAGGACGCGGTCGAGGGCGCAAAGGAGGTTTCCGGAGCAATCGCCTCCTCAACGCTGACAACGATCTGCGTCTTCCTGCCCATCGTGTTTACGCAGGGCCTCTCGCGCCAGCTGTTTACGGATATGGGTCTGACGATCGCATACAGTCTTCTGGCCAGCCTGTTCGTCGCGCTGACTCTCGTTCCCGCCATGGGCGCGACCCTGCTGAGAAAAACGTCTGAAAAAAAGCACAAATGGTTTGACGCCATCGTCGGGCTTTATGAGAAGCTGCTCCGTGGCGCCTTGCGGAAAAAAGCTGTCGTGCTGACCGCCGCCGTGCTCCTGCTCGCCCTGAGCATCTTCGGTGTGACGATCATGGGCACGGCCTTTATGCCCGAAATCGATTCGCCGCAGATGAGCGCCGCTCTGGAAATGCCCGAGGGCAGCAGCCGTGAGGACACTTATGCCATAAATGATGAGGTCATGCGCAGGATTCTGGAGATCGAGGCTGTTGAGACGGTAGGCGCCATGACCGGTCAGCAGTCGGGCATCATGTCGATGTTCGGAGGTTCGGGCGGCGGCACGTCCTTCTATATCCTGCTGAAGGATCAAAGAACGCAGACGAATAAGGACGTCGAGCGACTGATCTATGAAAAAACTGCCGGCCTTGACGCCACAATCACCGTGTCCGCATCAAATATGGACCTGTCGGTCCTCGACGGCAGCGGTATTGAGGTGGACATCAAGGGGCAGGAGCTGGACACCCTCAGCGGTATCGCCAATGATATTGCCGCGCTGCTCCGCGATACGGAAGGGACAAAGGATGTTAAGACGGGGCTTGAAGACTCCGGCAGGGAAACAAGAATAACGGTCGATAAGGACAAGGCCATGCGCGAGGGCCTGACTGTGGCGCAGGTCTTCTCCGAAATCAGCGCCTCGCTTCAGACGCAGTCGCAGGCGGCGGTGCTGACCGAGGGCAGTGAAAGCTATCCGGTTATGCTTGTAAAAGGCGGACAAGACGGCTTAACCCGCGAAACCATCGCGGACTATACCTTTACCGTGACGCAAAAGGACGGGACGGAGAAGCAGATTGCTTTAGGTGACATCGCGGCAGTGCTTGAAGCCGACAGCATGACCTCGATCAACAGGGAAAACCAATCCAGGTATCTGACTGTTTCCGCCGAAATCGCCGACGGTTACAATATCGGCCTTGTCAGCCGCGATTTTGAAAGCCGGCTGGACGGCTATGAAGTACCCGCGGGTTACGACGTGCGCATCACCGGTGAGAACGAAATGATTCAGGACTCGATGAGCGATCTCATCCTGATGATAATGCTCGCCATTGTCTTCATCTATCTGATCATGGTGGCGCAGTTCCAGAACCTGCTCTCCCCGTTTATCGTCCTGTTCACCCTGCCGCTGGCGTTTACAGGCGGGTTGCTGCTGCTTTGGGTGAGCGGCATGGTGCTCTCTGTTGTCGCCGTCCTCGGCTTCTTGGTTTTGGCCGGCGTTGTCGTCAATAACGGCATTGTTTTTGTCAGCTATGTTGAACAGCTGCGTGAAAGCGGCATGGATAAAACGGAGGCCCTTGTACAAGCCGGCATCACCAGGATCAGGCCGATCGTCATGACGGCGCTGACCACAATTCTGGCGATGGTCACGCTCGCACTGGGGCTGGGCAACGGGGCTGAAATGATGCAGCCGATGGCGGTTGTCACCATCGGCGGCCTAACATATGCAACCTTGCTGACGCTGTTCGTCGTTCCCGTGCTGTACGGCGCTTTCCATCGCAAAACGGCGCGCCGGATTGAAACAGAAGAAGCATAATGCCGGGAGGGGCGCGTATGAAGCAGGTCAGGGAGTATTCAGCCAAGGAAATATCAATATTTGAGGGAATCTACGCGCTTTTGAATCAGGGCAGGCAGCTGCACGAACTGAAGGTTTCAGACATCGCAGCTGCTGCCGGTATGGGCAAAGGCACGGTTTACGAGTATTTCTCAAGCAAAGATGAGATTATCAGGCAAGCCCTTGGGTACCACATCATGAGAGAAGTGGAGCTGTTTTTTACCCTTGTCTTCAGCGAGCACGCTTTTGCCGGTATGATTTCAAGCGCATTGGACTATGTCATAGACGCACAGACGAGATACTCTGCTCTGATGTCTCTGGTCCTCACTCTTGACCAGCCCACGCTGAAACAGCTGGCTTTTGAAGACTGTGAGATGCATGCGGCGATTCATGCCGCTGTCAATGAGAATATCGGAACAATGATCAAGGCCGGGAGAAAGGAAAAACTGATCGGGGAAAATGTGACCACGGCGGACTGCAGGCTTGTCCTGAACGGTATGATGACGTCATTTTACATTGAAGCCAGATCGATACAAAGCGAGGCAGGCTTGGGTAAGTCTCAACCGGTTGTCCCGTCCACACTGCTTTCCCAAACAAATGAGCGCTTGTCAGCGTTAAAAAGCCGGACGCTTCAGCTCATTCTTAAAGCATTGAAATAGAAGCGGTACCGTGTGATGCTGTCGTTTATAGAAGAGTCAGCTACTGCTTTTCAAAAAGCAGTGTCAGCTGGGAGCGGTTTATTGTACCGGTTTTTTAAGAATATTGCCGATATGAAACTTAACCGTGCTTT
>CAZJCH010000224.1:0-4876 GCA_964544005.1 uncultured Papillibacter sp. | reverse complement strand
CCACGACCCCAACGACTTTGAGGTCGGCCTCCGCCACAACCTGGAGCAGGTGCTCGTCCTGGACGGGAACGCCAGGGTGATAAACGCCGGAAAATATAACGGCATGGATCGTTACGACGCCAGGAAGCTGGTCGTCAAGGATTTAGAGGAACTTGGGCTGCTCGTCAAGGTCGAGGAGCATACCCACAACGTCGGCGAATGCTACCGCTGCGGCACGACGGTAGAACCGATCACGTCTCCGCAGTGGTTCGTAAAAATGGAGCCGCTGGCGCAGGAGGCGCTGCGCGTCGTAGAGGACGGCACTATAAAAATTATCCCCGACCGATTCGTCAAGATCTATAACAACTGGATGACGAACGCCCGCGACTGGTGCATCTCGCGCCAGCTCTGGTGGGGCCACCAGATCCCGGCCTGGTACTGTGCCGACTGCGGCCACGTCACGGTGAGCCGCACTGATCCCACCGAGTGTGAAAAGTGCCGCAGTAAAAATATTACCCGCGACGAAGACGTGCTGGACACATGGTTTTCTTCCGCCCTCTGGCCGTTTTCCACGCTGGGCTGGCCGGACAAGACGCCGGACCTGGACTACTTCTACCCAACGAGCGTCCTGGTGACTGCGTACGACATCCTCTTCTTCTGGGTCGCCCGCATGATCTTCTCCGGCATGGAGCACATGAAAAAGGAGCCGTTCAAAACTGTCTTCTTCCATGGCCTTATCCGCGACGCGCAGGGGAGAAAGATGAGCAAATCCCTTGGCAACGGCGTCGACCCCATCGAGGTCATCGATGCCTACGGCGCCGACGCCCTACGATTCAACATTGTTACCGGCAATTCACCCGGCAACGACATGCGCTTTTATCCCGAGCGCTGCGAGGCCATGCGCAACTTCGCCAATAAGATCTGGAACGCCAGCCGGTTCGTGATGATGAACCTGACGATCGATCAAAACGTGCTGCCGGAGAGACTTGAGCTTGAAGACAAGTGGATATTGTCCAAGCTGAATACCCTCATCCGCGAAGTCAATGAGAACATGGATAAATTCGAGCTGGGCATCGCCGCGTCAAAGATCTACGACTTCATCTGGGACAGCTACTGCGACTGGTATATCGAGCTGACGAAGCCCCGTCTGAACGGCGACGACGAAGCGGCGAAGCTCGGCGCGCAGAAGGTGCTGCTCTACGTTCTCATTGAGACACTGAAGCTCCTGCACCCCTTTATGCCCTTCATCACCGAAGAAATCTGGCAGGCGCTGCCACATCAGGGCGAAGCCCTCATGATAGAAAAATATCCCGAATATTCCGAAAAACTGGCCTTCCCCGAGGACGAAACGAATTTCGAGATCATCATGGCCGCTGTCCGCGCTATCCGTGCGCGCCGCGCCGAGATGAACGTGCCGCCCTCCAAGAAGCCGCACCTCGTCATCGCCACGGACAAAACGTCTGTTTTTGAAGCCGGCCGCGTCTATCTTTCAAAGCTCGCTTACGCCGGAGAACTCACCATTGGCAGCACCCCGCCTGCGTCGACGGACGGCATGGTCACCATCGTCACAAATGATGCCAAGCTCTATATGCCCCTCGCCGAGCTCGTCGATCTCGACAAGGAGCGCGAACGCATCACAAAGGAGCTCGCCAAAGCGCAGGATGACCTCCAGAAAACCGAGGCAAAGCTCCAAAACGAGAGCTTTGTTTCCAAAGCGCCTGCTGCCGTCGTCAACGCTGAGCGCGAACGCGTCGAGAAAACAAGGGCGCTCATTGAAAACCTCCGGGAGAGCCTGAAAGCGATCTCCCTATAGCACAAAGACAAATCATCCCGCATTCGATATGTGGGATGATTTGTCTTTTCGGACTGTTGATTGTCCGGACGGTGATGCTATAATGCTGGGAGTATTATAGAAGGAGTTGGCGGCATGTATTGCCGATGCCAGACAGTTCTGCGTTCAATGCGGAACGGCGCTTGTGGACGAGGGGCAGTTGTTCGCCGCCATCCACAGGGAGACGGGCGCCTTTGGCTCGGATTTTATTGAAACCGTCGCTTTTCGCGCGGAAACCTATTGACTCTGACATCGTGTCGTCGTTTATACTCCGGTTATGGAAGGGAGGTATGACAAAATGGAGGCTGTCACAATCAGCCAGGTCTCACAAAGCTTCGGCATTTCTGCAAGGATGCTGCGTTATTACGAGCAGACGGGGCTCATTCAAAGCTTCAGGCGGGACGGTTACGCGTATCGTATGTACGATGTGGAAGCGCAAAGCCGGCTGCGGCAGATTCTGATTCTGCGAAAACTGCGGATCCCAGTCAAGCAGATCAGAACGATCCTTCAAAAGCAGGATGCCGTCGCCGCCATCGAGGTATTCCGGCAGAATATAAGCGAGCTGGATGAGGAACTCACAGCCCTGTCGACAATCAGGAACATCCTCAGCCGGCTTGTTGATGCGCTGCAGAAATCGGCCGACATTCAGCTCCGTCACCTGCTGACGCAGGATGACGCGGTTCACGCCGCCATTGCGTCCTTATCCCTGACCAGCATTAATTTTAAGGAGGATAAGACATTGGACAACCTGCCCAAAGCGGAAGAGAAACTGTCAAAGCTCAGGGATATGCGGATTGTGTACCTGCCGCCGGCAACCGTGGCAGCCGCCCACTATATCGGTGACGACCCGGAGAACCAGGCCGGTGGGATGATCGACCGGTTTGTCATGGAGACCGGCCTTGTCAAAATCAAGCCGGATATCCGGCATTACGGCTTCAACCATCCGAATCCCGTCGATGAAACAGGTTATCACGGCTACGAGGTATGGGTCACGATCCCGGAGGATATGGAGGTACCGCCGCCACTCGTCAAAAAGCAGTTTCCCGGAGGCCTGTACGCCGCACATATGATTCCATTCGGCGACTTTGATGATTGGAACTTAATGCTCGAGTGGGCCTTTAGGAACGGAAAATATGAGTTTGCCGGGAGTCTTGAGGATCAGGAGCATATGTGCGGTCTGCTCGAGGAATATTTAAACTATGTCACCCGTGTGTATCAGAGCGATGCCGATCCGGCGGATTTTCAGCTTGACCTTCTGATGCCTGTCAAAAACAAGAACTGATAAAAATGACGCCGCCGACCGCGTATGCTGCCGGCGGCATCAGATTTCCGGGGTAGCATAAAATCCGGATTGCGAGGTTGCGCAGAGGCAGCGCAAGAGCGTATAATGGAATTAATATGTGCAAAACTCTAAATTATGGAAGGAGCAAGCCCGTGAAAGAGGAACAAATGGCGCGTATCCATACCGGAAAAGGATTTATTGCCGCGCTGGACCAAAGCGGGGGCAGCACGCCGAAAGCGCTTCTCCAGTACGGTGTTTCTGAAAGCAGTTATTCCGGCAAAGAAGAGATGTTCGCGCTCATACACCAAATGAGAACACGTGTGATCACAAGCCCGGCCTTCAGTTCGCACTGTATTTTAGGCGCCATCCTGTTCGAAAACACAATGAACCGTACTGTTCAAGGCCGGTTCACCGCCGATTACCTTTGGGAGAAAAAACGAATTGTCCCATTTTTAAAGGTCGATTCCGGTCTTGCCGAGATGGAAAACGGCGTCCAGCTGATGAAACCGATACCCGGTCTGGATAGCCTTTTAAAGCGCGCAGCCGAAAGAAATATTTTCGGTACGAAAATGCGTTCTGTAATTAAAGAGGCGAATACTGTCGGTATTAAGAAAATTGTCGATCAACAATTTGACATCGGCAGGCAGATATGTCACATGGGCTTCGTCCCGATCATCGAACCGGAGGTTGATATAAGGAGTGCGACGAAGAAGGAAGCCGAAACGATATTAAAGCAGGAAATTCAAGCGAAGCTTGCCGCCTTGGATAATAATATAAAGATCATGCTCAAGCTCACGATACCGACAGAAGACGATTTCTACAGAGATCTGACGGACGAGGCGCACATCGTCAGGGTCGTGGCTTTATCGGGTGGGTATTCGCAGAGCGAGGCCAACGAGAAGCTGGCCCGAAACCACAATGTGATCGCAAGCTTTTCCCGGGCCCTATTGGAGGGGGTGAAGGCAGGGCAGACGGACGAGGAATTCGACGCGACGCTAACGGCGTCGATGCAAGCCATTTTCAACGCGTCGGTAACATGAACAAGCGTCTGACATAGTTCCGCTGGCCATTTCGCCGCTGATATTCTCCGAACGTGACCTTATCCGACAAAAACAGCAGACACAATCATATAGAATACCCGTGTGCAGAATGTATGCGGGTATTTTTATGACCTTTTGCGCATATACTGACAGGTTACCAAAGGAGGGAAGCGCTTATAGCGCGCAGAAATGACAGTGGGATCATCATTCGAAAACGGATATTTGCGCATCTATCTCGACGGCGAGCTGGATCACCACGCAGCGAAAAAAGCTGTCGCGTTTATTGAGGAAAAAATTGACACGCATCTGCCGCGGGAAACCATATTGGACATGAAAAATCTGACCTTTATGGACTCCTCCGGAATTGCCATCGTCCTAAAAACCTACAGAAGGATGAAAGAGGTCGGCGGTAAAATCAGCGTGGAAAATGTGAATAGACAGCCGCGGCGCGTTTTGGACGCATCCGGCATCGAGCGCATCATCAAAATCGTCGCACTGACGAAGGAGGCCTGATACATATGACAGAGATCAACACTATCAAAATGGAGTTTTTAAGCAGGTCGGCAAACGAGGGCTTTGCACGGACTTCCGTGGCTTGCTTTGCAGCGCAGCTTGACCCGACGCTGGAAGAGCTGGGTGATATAAAAACAGCCGTCAGCGAAGCGGTCACAAACTGTATCGTCCACGCGTATCCGGATACGCTGGGCAAAATTATGCTGCGCGCCCGCATTTTTGACGACAACT